>JACQTL010000259.1 GCA_016210805.1 Actinomycetota bacterium
GTCCTGGATGATGCCGGCGAGCTGGATCGAGCGTCCCGCGGCTCTGGCGATGTCGATTGCCTCGGACGTGCCCTTGTCGGGGTGGATCCGGCCGAAGGACACGACGTGGCCGTCGGGGTCGGCCTCGGCACGGAACGGGAACGCCTCGAGGTCGATGCCGTTGTGGATAGTGGCCGTGTAGGTCAGGTCCGGATGCCGGTCGGCGTCGCTGATGGCCACGTAGTGGACACGGTCGTCGTAGGTCCGGTAGGCCGGCAGGATCCTCCGGCTGGAGAAGCCGTGGATGGTCGTCACCACCGGGGTCGCGACGAGGCGGCTCCAGGCGAGGGGCAGGAAGTCGAAGTGGTTGTGGATCACGTCGTGCTCGCGGGCTTCCTCGAACACCCGGGCGATGTGGAGCGCCTCGTGCACCTTGACGTCGTAGGTGGAGTCCTCCTCGTAACCGTGGGGCGCCACCCAGCGCAGCTCGGCGCGGGTGCGCGAGTCGCCCGTGGCGTACAGGGTGACGTGGACGCCGAGGTCGATGAGGGCGTCGGTGAGGGTGGCGACGACCTGCTCCCACGGCCCATAGCCGCGGGGCGGAGTGGGCCACGCGATGGGCGCCAGCATGGCCACCCGGGTCATGGCCTTCCGATCGCCCCCATGAGTGGCCAGCCAGCCGACTCGCCCGTGCAGGGGTGCTGCTCGACGTGGTCGAGCAGGGTGGCCAGGCTGGCCTCGGCCACGCACACGACCGTATCGGCGGCGCCGTAGTAGAGGTGCAGGGTGTCGCCGTCGTCGCGGAGGATCCAGCCGCACGGGAACACCACGTCAGGGACGTCGCCCCCGCGCTCGTAGGCCTCGTGCGGCCCGAAGACCCACTCGTTGCCCCGGGCCAGCACCCGGGACGGGTCGTCGAGGTCGAGCAGAGCGAGCCCGAGCCGGTAGATCGATCCCGACACAGTGACCCGTACGCCGTGGTAGCAGACGAGCCAGCCCTGCTTGGTCAGCAGAGGAGGCGGGCCGAGCCCGACCTTGTTGGCGTCCCACCATCCACCCCTCCTGGCCGGCAGGAGGACGCGAGAGTCGCCCCAGTGGCGCAGGTCGGGGCTGAACGAGACCCAGACGTGGGCCCCGAGGCTGGGCATGGATGGTGCCGGCCGATGGATCAGCGCCCAGCGGCCGTCGAAGGTGGTGGGGAAGAGCGCGGCGTCCTTGTCCTCTGGAGGCATCAGGACGCCCCTTCGCTCCCAGTTGGTGAAGTCACGGGTGGTGGCCAGCAGGACCAGCGGGCCGGCCGCAGAGTAGCCGACGTACACGACGAAGTACTCGTCGCCCACCTTGGTGATGCGGGCATCCTCGATGCCCCAGTACTCCTCGAAGATGTCGCTCGACGGGAAAAGCCCCCGGACCGGGTCGATCTCCCATCCCGTGAGCCCGTCGTCGCTGGTCGCCGCGACGAGTGACGACAGCCCCGTGCGGTACTCGACCCGGAGCAGCAGCAGGGTGCGGCCGTCGACGACCGTGGCGCCAGGGTTGAACACGGCGTTGACCATCTTGGGGAAGTCCTGGGGCCGCAGGATCGGATTGCCCGAATAGCGCCGGAGCAGCTCGCGAGGGTCGGCCCTGTCGATCATCGACATCCACCTCCAAACCGGTTCAGTCGCGGCGTTACCGTGTCGATACCACGCGTATCATCCCCCGACCACGTGAGCAGGAGGGGGCCTTGTACGTCGGTTCGGTGATCGCGACCCAGACGCCTCCGGTCCGGCGCCTGCGCGACCGGCCGGTCGTCGAGGCCGGTGCAGTGCCTGGCTACGGGCCGCTGTTCAACGCCGGTGTCCTTCATCACGCCGGCGTCTACCACCTCTTCACCCGGGCCGTGCGGGATGGCTACCGCGCAGGCAACGACGCGGGCCCGCGCTTCGTCGACTACATCTCCGACATCGTGGTCTTCACATCGAACGACGGGCATCGCTACGAGTACGGCTACGTGCTCGCCCCCGCCGGCTCCGGTGGGGCCTACTGTTTCGAGGATCCCCGCGTGCAGTGGGTCGAACACCGTGGCAGCCAGCACCTGGTGATGACCTACACGCACCTGTCGGCGCCCGGCTCGGACACGTGGCGCATCGGCGCCCACCTGCTTCGCTGGGACGGCAGCCGCTTCGAGATGGACGGGTCGAGTGGGCGCCTGCTCGGGCCGAACGACGTTCCCAACAAGGATGGTGTGGTGTTCACCCTCGCCGATGGCCGAGTGGCGCTCATCCACCGGATCCACCCCGATATGCAGCTCGCCGTGTTCGACGACCTCGACCACTTGTGGCACGCGGGGGACGACTACTGGGATGCCCACCTGGCCGACCTGGCGAGCCACACGTTGCTCACCCCCTCGCCGGGAGCGCTCGGGATCGGAGCCGGCGCGCCTCCGGTACGAACCGCGGCGGGGTTCCTGCTGTTCTTCCACGAGCGCCGGGCCGACGGGTCCTACACCATGAACGTTGCGCTGCTGGACGGGGCAAGCGGGCGGGTGCTGAGCCGGCTCCCCGAACCGGTCCTCAAGCCCGAGCTCGAGTGGGAGCGAGCCGGGGACGTCAACGAGGTGGTGTTCGTCCAGGGCGCTCACCTCGACGCCGATGACATCTACCTCACCTACGGCGCCGCCGACCGCTGCGTCGGCGTTGCGGTGGCATCGGTCCCTGATCTCCTCGACGCGCTCGCTGCCGCTGGCCGCGACCGGACCGCCTGACCCCGCCCTCGGGGAGCACGAGCCTCCGTCATGGTGGCCACAAACGCGAGCGTCGACTCGGCGCCCTGGTTGCGGTTCACACCGTGCAGCTCGAGGCCGTCGAACCCGCCCGCGGTGGCAGGGTCGTACACGGCGACCCCGATGTCGTTGTCGCCGAGGAACCAGCCGGCCGCCCGCCGGAGCGCGTCGAAGAACCGAGCATCGCCCGTGTGGGCGAAGGCGCGAGCACACGCGTCCGCCATGGCCCACGCCTCGATCGGCTGCTGGTCGAACGCGGGCTTGGGCTCACCCGGCCCGCGACCGGCGACCGCGGTGAAGCTGAACCAGGTATCCCTCGTCTCCGCCGCCACCAGCCACTCCAACAGCGACAGGGCCTCGCGGGCTCCATCACGGTCGCCGCGGGCCAGCGCCACCGCGAGCCGCGCTTCGGGGAGGAGCGCGTTGGCGTACGTCAGCCGCGGCTCGGGCCACGGCCAGTCCGGATCGCCCGCCGGGCCTGGCAGCAACTCGGCGGCGGAGGCGATAAGCCGGCGGGCGCCCGCGTGGTCGGCGATCGTGTCGAGGACCGCCACTGCTCCCAGTGCCGCGTACCCGAGCGACCGTGGGTGGGCGGACCGGAAACGAGCCGCCGCGTCGAACAGCTCGAGCGCACCCCCTCGCACTCCTGGCCACGGCGCTCTCGCCACGGCCGTCCCGAGGCCGTACAGCGCCCTACCCACGGCATCGTCGCTCGGCGGGTCATCGGTCCACGCCCCATCGCCTCCCAGTCGCGGCCTGAACGAGCTTCCTCCTTCGTGAGCCCGGGCGAGGAACGCGAGCGCGACACGCGCCAGCCGATGGGCTTCGGGGTCGGACGCCACCTTGGACACCACGGCCAACATCCGCCCGGCGTCGTCGGTGCAGTAGCCGAGCTCGGGACGGGGACGATCGAGGCGGGCGTGCTCGACGATACCCGCCTCGTCGGTCAGCCCGGCCAGGTGCCGCAGCGACGGCGGGGGCCAGCGGCTCACGCCACCGCTCTCGCCGCCAGGACCCGGTCGACGAGGGCGCGATAGGAAGCGCCGACCGCCGGCCACAGCAGCGGTGCCGCAGCCAGCCGGGCGGCGCTCGCCATCCGCTCCGCGAGGCCGGGTTCGTACAGCGTCCGGCGGAGCGCGTCGGCCATCGCGTCGACATCGCCGTGGTCGACAAGGAAACCGGCTCCGTCGCGGAGGAGCTCCTCGGCGTGCGGGAAGCGCGTCGCCACTACCGGCCTTCCGGACGCCACCGCCTCAACGAGCACCCCAGAGCTCACCTGGTCGCGAGAGTCGTACGGAAGCAGCACCACGTCGGCGCTGCGGACCAGCGCGCGCAGCGAGTCCCAGTCGCGGTAAGCGCCGTCGAACCGGACTCGATCCTCCATCTCGAGGGAACGCACTTGTGCCTGGAGTGCCTCCCGATAGCGCTCGCCGATTGCGGCCCGGACCTTCGGGTGTGTCTGGCCCGCCACGATGTACGAGGCGGCCGGGCAGCGGGTCCGCAACCGGGCGACAGCCGCGATCCCGTGCTCGACGCCCTTCCCAGGGCTCAACAGCCCCCAGGTCAGCACGGCGGGCCGCGGGACGTCGGCCAGCACCGGTCCGGAGATGTTCTCCGTGGCGCCATGGGGGATCACCGTGACGGCGTGAGGATCCGCGTCGTGCACGGCGAGGATCCGCCGCCGCGCCACCTCGCTCTGCACGACCACCATCGCTGCTGCCTCGATGACCCGCTGGAGGATCTGCCGCTGGTGCGGGCTCGGCTCCAGCAGCGCCGTGTGCAGCACGGCCAGGAGCGGAACGTCAAGCCCGTCGACAAGCGCCAGCACGTCCTTTCCGTCCAGGCCGCCGAACACCCCGTACTCGTGCTGCAGCAGGACTGCGTCGAACGAGTTCAGCACGCTGAGAGCGTGGCTCAGCGACTCCCCGTCGCCGGCGATCCATTGCGAGACCACGTCTCCGGAGCGCTCCGGCTCCCACCGGTCAAGGAGCCGCACCACACGTGTCTCCCATCCCGACTCGGGTGCGGTGATCGCCGCGCGAAGGTTACTGGTGAACGTCGCCAGCCCACACGCTGTGGGCGGGTACGTTCCCACCAAGGCGACCGACCTTCGACTGGTCACCGTGATCCGGCCCTGGGAAGGCAGCGCCGGATCCCTCCGTCTCGCGGCGGGTGCTCCGACCGAACGACCGAGCACCGGCGGACGAGATCCGCCCCGAAGACCAGGTCGCATCAGTCCGCCGGTCGAGACCTCGCTCGGCGCACCGACATCAGCCGCAAAGCGAGCCAAAACCGTTCGCGGATCGGAGGCCTGCAGAACGAACGCACCACAACCCCCCCCTTCGGCACTCACTTACCGACGCCAACCCGGGCAGAGCCAGGGTCCATGGTCCCGGCTCTCGCCGGACTTCGGCGTCTCGGCGGCGCCGTGTGGCCGAGGAGAGGGCCACTGCTCGCGTGCGCGACCCTTCGATGCGAGGAGGGCGAGGATCTCACCGATATGCCGGAGCCCCACCGTGTGGCCCTCGCCCCCGTAGACCTCGAGGCGGGCCCGGGAATCCGGCCGCTTCGCAGCACCGGCCCCCCCGGATGGACGCAGGTCCCGGGCCTCCCGGTACGACCGACCCTTCCTCCCCGACGGGCGGAATGGTACTCGAAGCGCGGACTGGCCTCCCTCGTCGATCCCGGTCGGCCATCGGGCCTGCCCCGGCGCCGGGGCCCGTCCGGGAGGGATGTCCGATGCGCCCCATCCGGTTCCGAATCCCGGCCCTTGCGGCCCTCCTCGGGGTGTTCCTCTTCGCGAGCCCCGCGGATGCGAGCTTCCCGGGGGCCAACGGCAAGATCGCCTTCAGCACCACCCGCGGCGGCGGCGACTACTCGATCTACTCGATGAACCCCGACGGCACGGGCATCGCCCCCCTCATCGAGGGGCCCTGGAACGACAGCGTCCCGGCGTACTCCGCCGACGGCACGAGGATCGCCTTCCAGAGCAACCGGAACCACCTCCCCTGGTGGCACTTCGACATCTTCGTGGCGAGCGCCGACGGGACCGGGCAGACCCGGCTGACCACCACGGGCACCGACGGCGCCCCGGCCTGGTCCCCCGACGGGACGAGGATCGCGTTCGTCCGCCACTGGTGGGGAGCGGACGTCTTCGTGATGGGGGCCGACGGGTCGAACCAGGTGAACATCACGAACGCCCCCGGCAACGACAGCGAGCCGGTGTGGTCGCCGGACGGGTCGCGGATCGCGTTCTCGAGCGACCGGGTCGGGGGGTACTACGCGCTGTTCCTGATGGATCCCGACGGGACCGACGTGGTTCAGCTGACCTGGCCAGGCATCGGGCACGATCAGCGGCCGTCTTGGTCCCCCGACGGCTCCCGGATCGTCTTCTACCGGTACAGCTACAGCGCCGCCAACGGGGACATCTACGTGGTCGACGCCGACGGCTCGAACGTGACCCGGCTCACCACGGACCCCGCGGTCGACTTCACCCCCCAGTGGTCGCCCGACGGGACCGAGATCCTGTTCATGTCCGACCGGGACGGGAACCAGGAGCTCTACCTGATGAACCCCGACGGGTCCGGACAGACCCGGATCACCTTCGATCCCGCGGCCGACCAGCACTCCTCCTGGCAGCCGCTCCCCCCGAGGGAGGGGATCCAGACCCTGGTCGACAGGGTGGCGGACCTGGTGCGCTCGGGCTCGCTCGGAGCCGGGAACGGTAACGCGCTGACCGGCAAGCTCGAGGCCGCGCGGGCCAGCCTGGACCGGGAGAGCCCGGCGGCGGCCGTCGGTCAGCTCGGGGCGTTCATCAACCAGCTCGAGGCCCTGGGGCGGGCCCGGAAGCTCGATGCCGCGGTGGCGGAGCCGCTGATCGCGACGGCCAGGGCGATCGTGCTCCAGCTCGGCGGGTAGCGGATCGGAGCCACTCGATGGGATCGTGAGCGCAACACCGCAGGTAGATGAGGGTGGGGCGGGGAGGACTCGAACCTCCGACCGGCGGATTATGAGTCCGCTGCTCTGACCAACTGAGCTACCGCCCCGCGCTTCAAACGTGCCGGTCGTGGGCATGATACCCGCCGCCCCGGTCATCGTCTGGGTCCACAGGTGGTGTCGCCGCGGTGCCGAAAGGCGGAGCTCCCCTGACCATCGCCGTTCGGGTGCTCGTGTTCGGGCGGGGGGTGTAGCGTCGCCGACGTGAAGCGGCTCGGCCTGGCCGTCGTGGTCCTGCTCCTGGCCCCTGCACCCGTGGCGAGGGCGGCGGCGCCCCCCAACGTCCTGGTGATCCTCACCGACGACCAGGCCTGGTCGATGTTCTCTCGCCACTACATGCCGACGGTCTACTCGGAGCTGGTGGACCGGGGCGTGCTGTTCACCCGGGGGTACGTCCACACGCCGTCATGCTGCCCCTCGCGCGCGCAGATCCTCACCGGTCTGTACGGGCATCACAGCGGCGTCATCTACAACTCGAGCCCTCTCACGAAGCCGACCTTCGTCAAGCCCCTGGACGACGCGGGGTACCGGACGATGCTCGCCGGGAAGTACCTGAACTCCCACGACTGCTCCCCGCTCCCGTCATGGGACCGGTGGGTGTGCGCGGGCGAGGGAGGGTCGAGCTACACGAAGGTGGACCCGACGCTCAACGTCGACGGGAACCTCATCGCCCACCAGGGCTACACCGGTCGCATCCTGGCCGACCATGCGGCCTCGTTCATCTCCGAGTCCCCCGAGCCGTTCTTCGTCCTTTACTCGCCGACGACGCCACACGGGCCCCTGAACGACGACCGCCGGCCGTTCTACCCCGCTCCCTACGTACGGGCCCCGAGCTACGACGAAGACACGGCGAGCACCGGCAAGCCCGGATACACCCACAAGCCACCGCTGACCGACGCTCAACGCCTCGACTGGGAAGCCCAGTGGCGGAAGATGGCCCGCCACGTCCGGGCGCTCGACGACGACCTCGGCGTCCTGCTCGCCGCCGTCCCGGACGACACCCTGGTCGTCTTCCTGTCAGACAACGGGTGGCTGAGCGGCGAACACCGCTGGCGAGGCAAGGGGGTCCCCTACGAGGAAGCCGTCCGGGTGCCCTTCGTGGTCCGCTACCCTCGAGCGAGCCCGGGCGGCTGGTCGACCGGCGCGCTGGCGCTCAACGTGGACATCGCCTCGACCATCGCGGACGCGGTCGGGTTCGACTGGGTGGACGACGGGAAGTCCCTGCTCCCGATCCTGACGGGGGAGGCCGGCCTGGTCCGCACGGCGGCATTGCTGGGCCAGTGCAAGGGGTCGGCGAAGCTCTGCCCCGGCACCGTCGGCACATCGGCCCCCGGGTTCTACGGGCTGGTGACCCGCCGGTGGAAGTACGTGGAGTACGGCACGGGGGAGAAGGAGCTGTACGACCTCGGGGCCGATCCGTACGAGATCACGAACAGGGCTGGGGCGAGGCCCAACCTCGTCAACAAGCTGTCGGCTCAGATGCACGCTCTCGTCGGCCAGGCCCCTTCCTAGGGCGCTACTCCGGCCCTCCGAGACCGGCGGACCATGGGAAAGAGCGTCGCGTACGCGATGCCGACCGCCACCACGGCTCCGGCGATCGCGGCGGCCAACACGACGTCGGTCTGGTGGGAGGCCACCCGGCCGGCCACGGCCACCAGGGCGGCGTGTACCACGAGCGGGACGACGGCTCGGCGCCCGTCACCTCCCCCCTCGGCCCCGGCACGGCGGCGCGAGAGGGCGCCCCTCAGCCACCACCCCACCGGGTCGGCGACCAGCAGCCCGGCGACCCCGAGGATGCCCACGAAGGCCGCCTCCCGGTTCCCCGCCCCCGCCGCCGCGGCCCACACGAGGACGGCCGCCGCCGGGAGCGAGCAGGCGGGCCCCAGGACGGCGACCCGGAGCGGCCACGAGAGCAGCGCGACCACCGTCGCCGCCGCCAGCAGGACGAGCGCGGCCTCCACGTCGGGGACCCCGACGAACACCCCCGCCGCCGAGCCGGCGAACAGGAACGCCTCCAGGCGCCGCTCCCCGTCCAGGCCCTCCGACCGGGCCACCCCCGACCGCGCGTGCATCGACCAGCCGATCACGGCGACGGCCGCGGCCACGGCCCACGGCGCCCAGTCGGGCGATCGGTCGGGCAGGCCGAGCAGCCCCAGGACCAGGGCTCCCGTGACGACCCCGACGAACGCGTGGGCCGGACGGATCACCGCCCGGAGCAGGCCGACCACGGCGAGCAGTCCCGTCCCGGCGGCCAGCCCGGCGGGGAGCTCGCCACGGAGCGACCAGCCGGCCAGGAAGGCCACGGCGACCAGGGCCCCGCCGACCGGCGCCAGGCGCCTGGCCCGCCGGACGAGCGCCGCGACGAGGAGCCAACCCCCGGCCGCACCGCCTCCGGCGAAGAGCCCCCATACGAGCGCCTCTCGGTCGATGGTGATCCCCGACACGCCCTCAGCATCCCAGGCCCCGCGGGCCCGGGAGACCTCAGGAGGCGGTCTCGGGGAGGGTCAGGTCGAAGTCCGGCGCGGTCGGGAGCATCGCTTCGGGGGCCGCAACCGGCTCCGGGCCGGGAGGTTCCTCGAGCCGGTCGGTGATCTCGGCCACGCGCTCCCGGACCCGCATGAGCTCCCGGATCAGGGCCTCGCGGACCGCACGGAGGTCGCCCAGGCGCTTCTCGGCCTCGAGCCGGGCTCGCTGCACGAGGTCCCCGCTCTCGGCCTGGGCCCGGATCGCCTCGTCCCGGGCCCTGGCGATGATCCGCCTGGCCTCGTCCTCCGCCTCGCCCCGGACCCGGGATGCGTGCTCCTCGGCCTCCTTGAGGACCTCGGCCATCCGGCTGGCCAGCTCGGAGGGGAGGTTGTGCGCCGCCTCCAGGGGAGCCTCCGACGGATCCCCGCCGCGGGCCTCTGACTTCCGCAACCGGGAGAGCTGGATGTTGAGGTCGGTGAACCAGTCCGCCAGCCTGGTCAGGTAGTCCCGGACGGCCTCGGGGTCGTATCCGCGGGCCACCGTGGGGAAGGCCCGTCGGCGGATCTCGTCCGCGGTCGTCCAGTCCGATGGCGCGAGCTCGGCCCGGTCGTCCTCGTCTGGAACGGGCCGGCGCTCGGCACCGTCGTCGGAGCGGATGTCGGTTGTCCCGTCTCGCTGCACGTCGAACCCCGTCCTCACCTGCTCCATCACACATCGGCGCACGGGGGGCGAACCTGTAACCGGAGCCCGGACGGGATTGGACCGATATGCGAAGTTCGCAATGGTTCGGAAGGGCTGGCTCCGGGGGCGAGACTCGAACTCGCAACCATCGGCTTAACAGGCCGCCGCTCTGCCGGTTGAGCTACCCCGGATCGCGAGCAAGTGTACCAACGGGCCCCCCGCGCCCTTTCGTTTAGGGTGGGGCGGGCAGGGCACGATCCGAGGCGGTGAGGAGGGAGACCGGATGAGCTTCAGGACGGGGCTGGTCGTGGGGTTCGGCGTCGGCTACGTGCTCGGTGCCAAGGCGGGCCGGGCCCGGTACGAGCAGATCAGGACGTGGTGGGACCGGTTCTCGGGCGATCCCCGCGTCCAGGAGCTGACCGAGCGGGGGAAGTCCGTCGCCGCCCAGACCGGTCGCAGGGGGTTCGAGGCGATCCAGACCGGCGTGGAGAAGGCCTCGGCGTCGGTCCGGGCCCGACTGCACGGCGACGGGAACGGCCAGGCCCGGTGAGGCCAGGCTACTCCAGGTAGTCCCGGAGCTTCTGCGACCTCGAGGGGTGGCGGAGCTTCGACAGCGTCTTCGACTCGATCTGGCGGATCCGCTCCCTGGTGACCCCGAACTCCCGGCCGACCTCCTCCAGGGTCCGGGGGTGGCCGTCGGTGAGGCCGAACCGGAGCTGGATCACCTTCTTCTCCCGCTCGGAGAGGGTGTGCAGGACCGACTCGAGCTGCTCCTGCAGCAGGATGAAGCTGGCCGCGTCGATGGGGACCACCGCGTCGGAGTCCTCGATGAAGTCCCCGAGGTGCGAGTCCTCCTCCTCCCCGATGGGCGTCTCCAGGGACACCGGCTCCTGGGAGACCTTCAGGATCTCGCGGACCTTCTCCGCCGGGATGCCCATCTGCCTGCCGATCTCCTCGGGGAGGGGCTCGCGGCCGAGGTCCTGGAGGAGCTGGCGCTGGACCCGGACCAGCTTGTTGATCGTCTCGACCATGTGCACGGGGATCCGGATCGTGCGGGCCTGGTCGGCGATGGCCCTGGTGATGGCCTGGCGGATCCACCACGTCGCGTAGGTGGAGAACTTGAAGCCCTTGGAGTACGCGAACTTCTCCACCGCCCGGATCAGGCCCAGGTTCCCCTCCTGGATCAGGTCCAGGAACAGCATCCCCCGGCCCACGTACCGCTTGGCGATCGAGACGACCAGCCTGAGGTTGGCCTCGATCAGCTTCTTCTTGGCGAGCTGGCCGTCGCGCTCGATCCGGCGGAGGAAGCCGACCAGCTCTTCCCGGTTCCGGGGCTTCCAGCTGCGGGACAGCCGGTCCCGGCCGATCCCCTCCACCTTGCCGAACTTCTCGATCTGATGCTCGCGGATCTGGACCACCCGGTCGACCACGGTCCGCAGGCGTTTTTGGTCCACCTTGGTCGCCGGGCCGTCCAGAAAGGCGGCGAGCTCCGTGGCGAACTCCCCCGCCTCGATCCGCCGGGCCAGGTCGACCTCCTGCGCCGCGGTCAGCAGGGGGACCTTCCCGATCTCCTTGAGGTACATGCGTACCGGGTCGTTGGTGGGGGCCTTGAGGACGTCGTCGTCGCGCGGCGCGGCGGCCTCGATCTGCTCGGCGATCTCCTCGCCGGGCACCTCGATGATCTCGATGCCCTCGTCCCGGAGGAACTCCTCCATCTGGGCCAGGAAGTCCTCGACCTGCTCGGGGGTGAGATCCTCGACGGTAAGGGTCTCGAGGAGGTCCTCGGACGTCACGAACCCCCGCTCACGCCCCCGTTCGGCGATGGCTTTCTTGGCTTCATCGAGTCCCAGGTAGGGCGCCACGTCCGTCAATGCAGGCTCCTCGTTCTCGGCGTGGGCTCGTAGCGATGTGGGAGCAAGTGTACGAGAGGAATCCGCGGGCGACCCCTCGGCCCCTCCGGTCAGGACGCGCTCCGGTCCCTGATCCGGCGGCGGTCGCCCTCCAGGGCGATGAGCTCCTCGAACAGGGGCTCGTAGTCGGGGCTGGTGACCGGGTTCAGCTTCTGGAGGCTCCGGCGGATGGCGTCGATCCGCCGGTCGAGGAGGAGCTCCTCCAGCCGCTGGTGGACGTGGGCGGCGTACGACGGCCCCTCCCCCAGGGTCGCCTCCACGGCCAGGGCCGAGAGGGCGGAGGCCAGCCGCTCGTCCTCCTCCTCGGAGACCATGCCCCGGACGTCGGTCCCCCGCTCCCGGAGCAGCGCGAACAGGCGCCGGTGCTGGGCCCGGTCGAAGTGCTCCTCCCGGAGCCGGTCCGCGAGCTCGCCGTAGACCTCCGCGTCCTGGACGAGGAGCTTGAGCATCTCCCGCTCGGCGCGGTGCTGGGGCGAGAGGCGGGCGGGCGTGCCGGAGTCGGCGGCCTGCGGACCGCCCTCCTCCCCGGACCGGACCGCCACCCGCCCCGAGCGGCCGGCCCGCTCGAGCTCGAGCATGACCGAGGTGTCGCTCACCCCGACCAGGTCGGCCAGGAGGTGCGCGTACTCCTCGCGGCGGATCGGGTCGGTGAGCCCGGACACCACGGGGAGCGCCGCCCGGACGGCCCGGGAGCGCCCCTCCACGCTCGACGCGTCGTGGGCGGAGAGGGTCCGGCGGACCATGTACTCGACCAGCGGCACGGCGCCCCCGGCGAGCTCGCGGAACGCGTCGCCCCCGTGGGCCCTGACGAAGTCGGCGGGGTCCTGTCCCTCCGGCAGCACGAGCACGACGGCATCGAGGTCGAACCGCTCGTGGAACGCGTAGGCCCGCTCGGCGGCCCGGGCCCCCGCCTCGTCGGAATCGAAGGAGAGGACGGCCCGCCGGGCGAAGCGAGACAGCAGCCGGAAGTGGCCCTCGGACAGGGCCGTCCCGCAGGTGGCCACGGCCGTCTCGACCCCGGCCTGGTGCAGGGCGATCACGTCCGTGTACCCCTCCACCACGAAGGCCTCCCCGCTCCGGGCCACGGCCGGCTTGGCCCGGTTGAGGTTGTAGAGCATCTCGCCCTTGCGGTACACGGGGGTCTCCGGGGAGTTCAGGTACTTCGGCCCCGACGCGCCGGCGTCCTCACGGGGGAGCTGCCGGGCCCCCAGTCCCACGGCGTGCCCCGACAGGTCGTGGACCGGGAAGGTGATCCTCCCCCGGAACCGGTCCCTGATCGTCCCCCCGGCGTCCCGGACGGCGAGCCCCGCCTCGACGAGCAGCTCCGGCGAGAAGCGCGGGGAGAGGCGGCGGAGGAGGAAGTCGGCGTACATCGGCGCGTAGCCGACCCCGAACGTCGTGGCGGCCTCCCCGTCGATCCCCCTGGACTCGAGGTAGGCCCGGGCCTCGGCTCCCTCCCTGGCCTCCGCCAGGGTCCGGCGGTAGAGCTCGGCGGCCCTGTCGTTCGCGTCGTACAGGGCCTGGCGGCGGGAGGCGGCCCGGCGGTCGGCGGGGCTCTCCCCCTCGTACCGCAGCGCGATCCCGGCGTCCCCGGCCAGCCGCTCCACGGCCTCCACGAAGTCGAGGCTCTCGATCTCGCGGAGGAACCGGATCGCGTCGCCGCCCGCCCCGCAGCCGAAGCAGTGGTACACGCCCTTGGTGGGCGAAACGGAGAGCGAGGGCGTCTTCTCCTGGTGGAAGGGGCAGATGCCCACGAACGAGTCGTGGCCGGCCTTCTTCAGCGTGAGGTAGCCGCCGACGAGCTTGAGGATGTCCGTTCGCTCCCGGACGGCCTCTATGTCCTCCTGTCGGATCCTTCCCGCCACCCCTACTCCTACAGGAGCCAGCCCTGGGGAAGGAAGACCTGCTCGTACGTCCGCAGGGCGTACCGGTCCGTCATCCCCGCGATGTGGTCCGCCACGCGGGTCGGGAGGTCGCCGGGCGCCTGATGGTACTCCTCCGGGACCTGGTCGGGGTGATCCAGGTAGTGGCGGAACAGGGCCCGGACCACGCCGATGGCCTTCTCCTGCTCGGGGCGGGCCTCGTCCCTGAGGTAGACCCGCTCGAACATGAAATCGCGGAGCTCGTCCAGGGCCCGGTGGACCGGCGGGGAGAGCCCCACCTGGACGGCGCCCTCGCTGGTCTCGACGAGGTCCCCCACCAGGGTGGCGATCCGGTCGCCGTGGGTCCGGCCCAGCACGTCCATCGCGCCGGCCGGCGGGTCGTCCGGGGCGATCAGCCCGGCCCGGATCGCGTCGTCGACATCGTGGTTCACGTAGGCGATCCGGTCGGCGAACCGGACCACCTGGGCCTCGGGCGTGGCCGGGTCGGGCATCGACCACGGGTGGTTCAAGATCCCGTCCCGGACCTCCCAGGTCAGGTTCAGCCCGGCCCCGTCACGCTCCAGGTGGTCGACCACGCGCAGGCTCTGCTCGTTGTGCCGGAAGGGCCGCCCGAGGAGGGGGGTCAGGGCCTGCTCGCCGAGGTGCCCGAAGGGGGTATGGCCCAGGTCGTGGCCGAGCGCGACGGCCTCGACCAGGTCCTCGTTCAGCCGGAGGGCCCGGGCGGCCGTCCGGGCGATCTGGGACACCTCGAGGGTGTGGGTCAGCCGGACCCGGAAGTGGTCGCCCTCCGGGGCGATGAACACCTGGGTCTTGTGCTTCAGCCGGCGGAACGCCTTGGCGTGCACGATGCGGTCCCGGTCCCGCTGGAAGGCGGTCCGCAGGGCGTCCGGCTCCTCCTCCCGCTCCCGGCCCTTGGACGCCTCGGCCAGGGTGGCCCGGGGGGAGAGGACGGCCCGCTCGATCTCCTCGGTGCGCTCGCGAGGGGTGGACGACATCGGCGCCACCCTAGCACGGGGCACCGACAGCCCCCCTACGGGTTGGCGTGCAGCACGTCCAGGTACGCCCCGCGGCCGGAGGCCGAGGCCCACTCTCCGGCGGGCTCCACCGAGGTCCCCTCCCCCCACTCGTTGAACGTGGTGACGAGCTGCCACTGCGCCCCGGAGGCCACCATGTCCTTCACGACCTGCGTCCACCGGGCGATGCCCCGGGCCAGGCGGGGGGACTCCCCCTTCTTCCAGAAGCCCGGGGAGACGCTGACCGCCCAGGGGAGCTGCTGGTCGGCGGCGACGGCCGGCCCGTACTGGTGCCAGCCGTCGGGTTGGGACGCGCAGGACTGGTAGCCGGGGAACACCTTCAGCACGAGGTACGCGCCCACCGTGTTCGCCTCGGCCCACCGGGAGGCCATGCCGCACCCGTCCCCGGCGTCGGCGTACACGAACACGACGAACCGGCCCCCGACCCGGAGGTAGGCCGGGTCGCCGGCGAACCGGTCGGCGATGTGCTGGAGGTCGGCCCGGAGGGTCGCCACGCCCGGGTCCCCGTAGCCCTCCGGCTCGTGGTAGGCCGCCCACCGCAACGGCGTCCCCGCCGCGGCGGCCAGGAGCGTGGGGAACCGGGAGTCCGTGTAATGCCCGACCCCCCACCACGACGAGATCCCGGCGTCGATGTTCCCGTAGCGCATCTCGGCCACGTGGGCCCTGGCCACGGCCAGGTCCCCCGACCCGTAGTAGCCCCTGGACGGGTGGAAGTTCGTGTAGGGGAACACCCCGCCCTGGGTCCACGCCTCCGGGAACCAGGGGTAGTAGAACGCCGCCCTGATGGGGAACGAGGGCTGGTACCCCGACCCGCAGGGGCCGGTCGGCCCCGTCCCCTGGGCGCACAGGTTGGCGCCCGAGCCCGGGCGGAGGACGTCCACGCCGGGTCCGCCCCGCAGGACGTCGTCCCCCCGGCCCCCGGCCAGCTTGTCGGCGCCCTCGCCCCCCTTCAGCACGTCGTCCCCCCAACCGCCGCACAGGCGGTCGGGGCCCCCCCGGCCCAGGAGCACGTCGTCGCCGCCCAACCCGAGGATCACGTCCGCCCCGGCAGTCCCGACGAGCCGGTCGGCCCCCCGGGTCCCCACGATCGTGGCCTCCTCCCCGAAGCACAGGTACGCGGCGGCCCGAACGGGCACCGCGCCCGCCGGAGCGGCCACCAGGACGAAGAGCGTGGCCAGCAGGGGCCGGGGCCATGGACGGCGGGGCGGCGGCGAGCGCCTACCGAGATCGCCCGAGCGGGCCTCCACGCAGCCTCCCAGTCCGGGGGCCGACCGATCCCTCCCCAATCTCCGGGGAGGCCCGGTGGCCCGCCTTCGGTCCTGCCATCGGGGTGGGGCCGGGGACGCTGGAGGGGCCGACCGGGCACGGGAGAGGGGCCGTTCGGTCCGAGGGAGGGTGACGCCGTCCCGGCCCGGCCCACGGGTCGGGCCCGGCCGTCCCTCCCCCGTCCGGAGGACGCGATGTCGGCTGGACAGGTGAGGCGAGCCTGTCTAGACTCCCGCCACTCGCGGGCCCGCAGGCGGGTTCGCGAGGTTCGCGACCAAATGAGGGGGTCGCCCGCTTGGCGCGGGTCGGGGCGTTCGTCGAGCCCGGGATGCCCTACGCGGCACCCCGGAGCTCCGAGGTGGGCGCGGCCCGGTCCCGCGTGGGGGCCGTCCTCCTGCTGGGGCTCGCCATCCGCCTCCTGCTCGTCCCCCTCCATCACCCCTGGGACCTGCAGACCTTCGCCGGGGTGTGGGCCGACCTGATCCACGGGAGGAACCCGTACACCCGGATGGACGAGCTCTCCCTGCTCACCTCCTCGGACCGGGGGACGATCTTCGCCCGCAACTACGAGTACTTCGCCTACCCGCCCGGGATCCTCTACGTGGACTACCCGCTGGCCCGGCTGTACGGGCTGGCCCACCCGGACTTCGAGCCCCGCCTCACCGTGCAGAACACGGTTCCCGTCGAGCCCCAGCCGCTCGGTTTCATGCTCCTGCTCAAGGCCCCGGTCCTCGCCTCGGACGTGGGGATCTTCCTGCTGCTCCTGGCCATGGCCGGACCGGCCATGGCCCGCCGGTTCTTCCTGAACCCCTACGTGATCCTGGTCAGCGGGGCCTGGATGTTCGACTCGCTCCCCGCCCTCACCGTCGTCGCCGCGATCTGGGCCGGGCGCCGGCGGCGCTGGGGATGGGCCGGCGCCCTCCTGGGGGCGGGGGCCGTCCTCAAGTTCCTGCCCGCCGTCCTCCTCCCCGCCTTCCTCCTGGTGGCCTGGCGCGAGTCGGGGGGCCGGCGCGCGGCCCGCGCGGTGGCCGGCTTCGCCGCCGTGGCCGTCCCCCGCACCCTGCCCTTCCTGCCCGGCGTGATGGACGTGCTGCGGTTCCACGCCACCCGGCCGGGGGGCGGCCTCACGGTGTTCCAGGCGTTCCGGCTGGTCCCCGCGTTCCGGGACGGGCTGCTCCTCGAGCCCCAGGCCGCGGGGAGCGCCCTGGGAGCCCTCCTCCTGGCGGCCGCGATGGGCGGCGCCGTGGCCTGGCTCCTGGTCCGCCCGATGTCCCTGGAGCGGGCCAGCATCCTCATGCTCGCGGCGTTCCTCCTGGGGAGCAAGGTCGTGAACGAGCAGTACGTGTTCCTGCTCGTCCCGCTCCTCCTGCTCGAGCTGTCCCGGCTGAGCACCGAGCGGAGGGAGCTCGCCTACGGGCTCGCCTGGAGCCTGCCCCTCGGCTTCGCCGCGATGAACGTGCCCTTCCTGATGTTCCTGGTTCCGCTCGGCCTGCACGTCGCGCCGGGGGTCTTCGAGGGGGTCGCCCGGAGCCCGGCGACCCTGGTGACGGCCTCACCGCTGGCCGAGATCCGCATGGTCCTGCTCACCCTCGTCGCCGTGGCCTTCGCGCTCACCCTGGTCCTCGCGATCCGGGCGTACTGCGCGCCGGAGCGCCGGGCGGCGACCGTCCCCGTGGAGGCGCCATGATCAGGGTCGAATCGCTTCCCTTCGTCGACCAGGCCGCCCGCTACGCCCAGTGGTGGTGCGCCGGCCACGCCGAGGACGTGGACCCCCGGCGGGACGCCGAGTCCCTGTTCCGGTCCCACCTCGCCGCCGCGGACATGCTGGCCGCCCTGGCCCGGTACCGGTTCCCGGAGGGAGCCGTGCTCGTGCCCTCCCTGGAGGACGTGGCCCGCGGGGCCCTGGCCGCCGCCGCCGACTCCTACAGGGGGACGGGGCCCTTCCTCCCCTTCGCCGCTCCCCTCGTGTCCCGGGCCCTGCTCAGGGCCATGGGGGACCCGGAGCGGGCCGGCCGTGCGGTGGACCGGCGGGGCCTCCCCGACCGGCCGTGGGGCGGCCACCGGCTCCTCCCGGCGTTCCCCGACGGGGGGAACGGGCACGACGGCGACGGCTGGGGGCGGAGCGGCATGGCCCCGAGGACGTGGGGGGGCGACGGCGACGGCGCAATGTGGCAGGACGGGGCCGGGTGGGCGGGATGGGAGCGGGCCGGGGAGCCTCGCGCCCTCCCCGGGACCGGGCCCCGGCGCCGCTTCGTGCTGCTGCGGCCCGCCGTCGTGGCCGGCGTGGTGGTGGCCCTGTGCTTCGCCCTCACGTCGGCCCTCATCGTCGCCGGGCACTGGAAGGTGGGCGCGCTCGAGTCCGAGCGAGCCCGCGGCGAGCTGGCCTTCAGCCGGGGACAGATGACCGCGACCCTCAGCCTGACCTCGGGGGCCGGACGGCCCCGGCTCACCGCGTTCGACGTGCCCCTCGTGGAGTTCAGCGCCTGGGACTCGACCCTGGTCGTGGACGGCAAGCCCCGGAGCCTGTGGGACCACCACTTCAACTACAACGTCGACGTCCAGGACGCCAGGGCGGCCGTGACCATCGAGGCCGACGACGGCTCCTACCAGATGGAGCAGCTCATCCGGCTGGTCGGCGACCGGGCCGAGGTCGAGTGGTACTTCGTCCCCCTGCGCCGGATCGGCCTCGTGAAGCTCCAGGTCGGCCACTTCAACTGGTTCTGGGTGGGGGCCTGGCGGGAGGGGAACAAGGTGGTCGTCCTGGCGCCGGAGCTGGGCCGGGAGATGCTGGAGGACGGCGTCCGCCCGGCAGAGGCCCGCATCGTCGAGATCACCGTGGGCAAGACCCCGGTCAAGGCCGGGTACGCCGGCACGGACCTCGTGAACTTCTTCAGCACGAGCTACGTGCTGGAGTCCCCGGCCGTCGGCGAGCGGGTCCTGCTGGCCAGGGAGGTGGTCCGCATGGGCCCGGTCGTGGCCCTGCCGTCCGACGGCGGGCGGCCGCTGGGGCGGGACCGCGGTCCGGCCATCGACCGGCGCTCGCTGCCGGCCTCGTACGGGAGGCCCGACCACGTGGAGCCCCCTCCCTTCCAGAGCGACGGGAGCGCCGGGTTCCACGGCTGACCGACCCGGGAGAACCGGGAGCCGCCGGCCGACGAATCCCGGATGGGATGGGTGTACGACCGAGGGAGGCGGGCATGCTGAGGAGAGGGACCCTCCTGGCCGCGGCGCTGGTGATCGCGCTGGTCGGGGCGGCCTGCTCGGACGAGCCGACGGTCGGCGACGGCGAGACGACGGCCACGACCACTGCCGGGACCACGACTCCGCCGAGCGACGAGGAGACCGGTGACGGAGGGGGCGCCACGACCATCACCCAGCAGAACTTCGCGTTCACACCCCGAGACGTCGAGGTCGCCACGGGGACCACGATCACGGTCCGCAACGGGAACCCCAGCACCCCGCACACGTTCACCGTCGACGGGACCGAGATCGACGTGGTGAACAACGGCGGGGAGTCGGCGGAGGTGACGATCGACCTGGAGCCCGGCACCTACGACTTCGAGTGCCGGTTCCACCCGAGCCAGATGCAGGGCACGCTGACCGTCGCCTGAGCCCCCTACCGGCCGAAGAGGCGGTAGTACAGGTACGCGAAGGTCTCCCGCACGTAGCCCTCCAGCCGCTTCCCCTCCGTGGTCGCGGCCGACCTCCACGTCGCCGAGGCGAACGACTCCATCCCCAGGTCCCCGGCCATCCGCTTGATACGCAGGTTGTGCCACGGGTCGGACACCAGGAAGGCGGACTCCATCCCCCGCTCGCGCATGAACGACCACGCCCCCCGGAGGCTCTCCAGGGTCGTGCTCCCGCTGGGCGAGGCGAACACGTCCTCGGCCGGGAGGCCCTCGGCGATCAGGTAGGCCCGGCCGGTCTCGGCCTCGGTGGTCACGTCGCCCGGCCGGTTCCCCCCCAGGACCAGGACCGCGCCGGCCCTCCCCTGCCGGTAGAGGAGCTCGGCGTGCTCCAGGCGACCCACGAAGACGGGCGAGGGGTCGCCCTGGTACTGGGCCGCCCCCAGGACCACGATCACGTCCACCCTCGACCGGCGTCGCGCGTCGTCGGTGTGCGCGGCCCGCCACACGGCCGCCGCCGTGGCCGCCAGGACGCCCAGGGCCACGGCCGCCACGCCGAGCAGGGTGAACAGCACGGGGTGCCGGCGCAGGAGGCCCATATCCGCAATCTAGCAAGGGACCGGGACGATCCGGCCCGGGGAGGAGGGCGCGGGACCGCGCTCACCCGGCTACCCCGGCCTCCTCCACCAGGGCCAGGAAGGCTCCCCGGTCCATCCCGGTGCCCGCCACCGTCCGGGTCCCGCAGCCGTCGTCCAGAACCCAGATGGCGATCCAGTCGGAGCCCTGACCGAACAGCACGGCCTCGCCACCGGAGGCCAGTCCGATCGTCCCGGCCTCGGCGCTCCCCTCCGAGAACTCCCCTGAGATCCCGGCCGTGGCGTGCAGCTCCCGCCCGGCGGGGTCGCGGTAGGACCGGCGGATCCCCACCCGCCCGGCCTCCTCGACGCTCGCCGTCTCCACGAGGCCGAAGCCAGCCGGGGGCCGCAGCTCCGGCCGGCAGACGAGCGTCCCCGCCTCGACGGACCCGCTCACCCCGCCGGCCTCCTCGACGGATCCGCTCACCCGGGCCGGGCCGGGCCGGCCGGCGCACCCGGAGAGGGCCAGCAGGACGCCCAGGGCCACGGCGAGCGACCGGCCGGGCGCGCTCACGGCCCCGTCTCCGGACGGTCCAGGGGGCCGGTCAGCGGGCCCCGGCCGTCGGGCCTTTTCTCCTGGCCCAGGCCCGCGTACGCGCCCCCCAGGGACAGGAACGGCCCCTCGATGGCCGGCGTCGCGCCGGCCCGCGCCGCCATGGCCGCGAACTCCTCCGCGCCGGCCCTGGTCCGGAACGCGGAGACCAGGGCCCAGGCCCCGGGCCTCGCGGCGTGCCGCCCGGGGAGCCCGTCGAACTGGTCGGCCGGGACCGCGTAGAACCCCTGGACGTCGCCGAAGTCGAACCGGCCGGCCGCCGCCTCGGCCGCCTCCCGGCTGGGGTGGATCCCCGCCACCACCAGGAAGACCCGCTCCCCGACCCCGAGGTCCTCGGGCTGCCGCGGGACCGACGGGTCGAGCAGGGCCGGAGGCCCGGCCGCGAACCCCCCGACCCCGAGCGCCGAGCCGGCCAGCACCGCGCCGAGGGCCGTGCCCACCACGAACCCCACCACCACCGTGGCCCTCCTCCTCCGGGCCGTCCTCCGCTCCCTCCCCATCGCTCCCCCTCTCAGTCGGACTCCGCGAGCTGGCAGTGCATGGCGTCGCCGAAGTTCTTGCCCCAGTACCAGCCGTGCCGCGTCCAGATCCCCGAGTGGTTCCAGTTGACGTGGCTGTGGTAGTGGCCCGGGTAGTGCTCGTGGGCCGACGAGACGTCGATCGCGATCCCCCAGGCGTGGGTGCTCCACACGGTCGTCCCCCGGATGTACCGGCACACGTACCCCCAGATCCCCCGGAGGACCCAGGGGTCCTTGTGCGTGTTCGACACGTGGCCCCGGACGTCGTTGTCGAGGTTCGTCGACGTGCCGGTCCCGCCAGTCACCATCTCCGTGGGCAGGCCCCCGAGCTTGCGGTGGAACCGGAACGTGTAGGGGACCCGGTCGTCGGCCGCGATCCAGGTCATGGTGTTCGCCGACGCGTCGGCGTTGCAGGGGGGGCCGAACGTGGCGACGATCTGCGCGTACCCGGAGGGCCGCTCCGGGTAGCCGAGATGGCGGTCGCGCCACCCCAGGCGCTTCCAGTGCCACCCCGACACGAGCAGCACGCCGACCACCAGGCCGGCCACCAGGGGAAGGAGTCGCCACCGCCACCGCCACCGCCACCGGGGCCCAGGGCCGGCTTCCGCGGACACCATGCTCCACCTCCGAGCCGCTCCGGGGGGGAGGTGGGAAGGGAACTCAGAGCCTAGTCGAACGAACGCACGTTCGCATCACCAGGACGGGGGAATCCGGTCCCCGGCCCGGGGGATTCCGGCGCCCCTACTTCGACGCGGACTCGGCCTCGCCGACCCGGGCCTGCCCGGCGGCCAGGCGCGCCGTCTCCACCCGGAACGGCGAGCACGAGAC
>JACQTL010000260.1 GCA_016210805.1 Actinomycetota bacterium
CGGCCGGCCCGAGGTGTACCTGGAGCGCTATCTCGAGCGGGCCCACCACGTGGAGGCCCAGATCCTGGCCGACGCGCACGGGCGGTTCTCGTTCCTGGGCGAGCGGGACTGCACGCTCCAGCGCCGGTACCAGAAGCTCGTCGAGGAGACGCCATCGCCCGTGGTGGACGCCGACCTCCGGTCCCGGATCGGGGAGGCCGCGCTGGCCCTGGCCAAGGAGGCCGGGTACGTGAACGCCGGCACCGTGGAGTTCGTCGTCGACGACGACGGCTCGTTCTACTTCCTGGAGATGAACACCAGGCTCCAAGTGGAGCACCCGGTCACCGAGATGGTCACCGGCCTGGACCTCGTCGCCCTCCAGCTCAGGGTGGCCCTGGGCGAGCGAGTGGAGGTCGATGCCGAGCCCCGGGGCCACGCGATCGAGTGCCGCCTGAACGCCGAGGACCCCCACCGCGACTTCCTCCCCGGGCCGGGGCTGGTCACCGCCTACCGGGAGCCGAGCGGGCCGTTCGTCCGGGTGGACAGCGGGTTCGCCAGGGGCAAGGAGATCCCCCGGGACTACGACTCACTGTTCGCCAAGCTGGTCGTGTGGGGGCCGGACCGGGAGGCGGCCCGCAGGCGGATGCTCCGGGCCCTCGGGGAGTTCCGGGTGGGAGGGGTGCCCACGACGATCCCCTTCCACCGGTGGGCCCTGGAGACGGCGGAGTTCCGGGAGGCCCGGCACACCACGAGGTTCGTGGAGGAGGCCCTGGCCGCGGCGGAGCTCCCCGCGGTCGAGGGGGAGGTCGAGGGGGACGTCGCGGTCGAGGGCCCGGCGGACGGCGCGGGCGGCCGGAGGCCCCAGCCGGTCTCCCTGGTCGTGGAGGTGGACGGGCGGCGCGTGCCGGTCAGGGTGTTCGACGAGCGCCTGCGGACGGCCCCCCAGGCGCCGACGGCCCGGGGGCACGGCCACCACGGGGGGGGCGGGGACGCGATCGTGGCCACGATGCAGGGCACGATCCTCCAGGTCCTCGTCGAGGAGGGCCAGGAGATCGAGGCCGGCGACGTCGTGTGCATCCTCGAGGCCATGAAGATGGAGAACCACGTCGCCTCGACCCGAGAGGGCGTGGTCAGCGAGCTCCACGTGAAGCCCGGCCAGGTCGTCGAGACCGGCCAGCTCATCGCGTTGATCGAGGGCGTCGGCGCAGCCTGATCAGGCCCCGGTGCGGACCAGGAAGTCCCCGACGACCTCGAGGTAGCGCTCGTTCTCCTCGACGAGGGTCATGTGGGCGCTGTCCTCGAACACCACGAGCTCGGCATGGGGGATCCCTCGAGCGATGGCCCTCGCCCCCTCGACCGGGCAGGTCCGGTCGTGACGCCCGGCCAGGACGAGCACCGGCTGGGTCACGTCCGCCAGTCGGTCCTCGACCTCTATCCCCCCGTACGCCGCCACCGCGAATCGCCTGAGGACCGCCGGCGCGTAGATCGCCCCGGCCGTGCGGCGCGCGTACTCCTCGATCCGGGGGTCGAAGGGGTCGCGGAACTGGAAGGGCAACTGGTCCCGGAGCAGGCTCGCCACGTCCTCCTGGGTCTCGGCCTCGGCCTCGCGGTCCCACGACGAGGTGACCTGCTCGCGGAGCTCCACCGGCTCGAAGCGGGCCAGGTTCCGCTCGATCGCCTCCAGGTAGCGCGCCGAGGGGAGCCCGCTCGAGACGATCGTCTGCCAGGCCATCCCCGGGAAGTCCACGGCGTTCTGGAGGGCCACGAAGGCGCCGTAGGAGTGCCCGAGGACCGCGTAGCGCTCCAGTCCGAGGGCCCGGGCCAGGGAGAGGACGTCCTCGGCGTGCCTCTCGAGGGTCCACGTCGCCTCGGGCGCCGCGTCGGACCGGCCCTGGCTCCGCTGGTCCACGAAGACGAGGCGGAACCGGTCGGTCAGGGGGTCCAGGTAGTCGCCGAACATGTGGTGGTCCAGGCCCGGCCCGCCGTGAAGGACCAGCATCGGATAGCCACCCTGGGGCCCCCGTTCCACAACCCACAGGCGGGTGTCGCCGACGTCGGTGTGGCGACCCTCGTGCTCCGGCACGCTACGGGCGCCCCCAGCCCTCCCGGCCGGTCAGCGCGACGCCGGTCTCGTGGAGGCCGTAGGCCCGGTTCACCGAGACCATCAGGGCGGTGAGGGGCTCGATCACCCTGGCCATCTCCAGGCGGCCGGCGTCCACCCACCGGAGATCGGGGACGTCCTCGACCAGGCCGCCGACCGCGGCCTTGGCCTCGGCGTCGTCGCCGGCCAGGAGGACGTCGCCCTCGAGCGTGCGGTCGAGGTCCTGGAGGGCCTCGGCGGAGACCGTGTGGAACCCGGAGACCAGCCGGGGGCCCTTCCCCAGGAGGGCCCGGGCCTGCTCGGCGGCGGAGCCGTGCCACGGGCGGAGGACCTGCCAGGGGCGCCCGCCGACGGCGGTGGCCAGGGGGCTGGTGGCGTCGACGACGATCCGGCCCTCCGGGATCGAGTCCTTGATCGCGCGGTAGATCTCGGCGGCGCCGGCGTACGGGACCGTGACGACGACGACCTCGCACGACGACGAGGCCTGCTCGTTGGAGGTGCCGTCGACGGTGGTGTCGGCGCCGAGGCGCTCCCGGGCCCGCTCGGCGGCCTGGGCGCCGCGCTCCTCGGACCGGGACCCGATCACCACGTGGTGCCCGGCCCGGCCC
>JACQTL010000261.1 GCA_016210805.1 Actinomycetota bacterium
CGTTCAGGTCGAGCTCCACGATCTGCTCGACCCCCTCCCGCCCCAGGCCGGCGGGGACCCCCACGTACACCCCGTCGATCCCGTACTGCCCGGTCGTCCAGGCGCATACGGGGAGGACCTCCTTCGTGTCCCCGGCGATCGCGTTCACCATCTGAGCCACCGACGCCGACGGGGCGTAGTACGCGCTCCCCTTCTTGAGGAGGCCGACGATCTCGGCGCCCGCGTCGCGGGTCCGGGCGTACAGGCGCTCCAGCGTCTCGTCGTCGACCAGCTCGGTGAGAGGCTTGCCGTCCACCGTGGCGTGGCGGGGCAGGGGGACCATCGACTCGCCGTGGGACCCCAGGGTGACGGCATCCACGGCCGAGGGGGAGGCCCCGAGCTCCTCGGCGATGAAATACCGGAGCCGGGCCGAGTCGAGCACCCCGGCCATCCCCATCACCCGGTTCCTGGGGAACCCCGAGGTCTCCGCGGCCAGGTAGGTCATCTCGTCGAGCGGGTTGGTCACCACGATGAGGATCGCCTCGGGCGAGCCGTCCCCGATCCGCTCGACCACGTTTCGCACGATCCCGGCGTTCTTGCCGAGGAGGTCCATGCGGCTCATCCCGGGCTGGCGGGGCAGCCCGGCCGTGATGACCACCACGTCCGACCCGGCCGTGTCCGCGTAGTCGTTGGTGCCGGTGATGGCCGGCTCGAACCCCTCCACCGGAGAGGACTGCCGCATGTCCAGGGCGATGCCCTGGGGGAGCCCCTCCACGATGTCGATCAGGACGACCTCGGCGAGGCCCTTCTGGACCACCCGCATCGCAGTCGTGGCCCCCACGAACCCGCTGCCCACAACGGTCACGCGCATCCCGCTGCTCCTTCGTGCGTCGGAGTAGGTCGCCGCCATCCTATCCACCGCCCGTCGCCACTCGCCGACGCCCCGTCGACGCCGATCGGCGGCCCGTCCCTGCCCCGGGGGGACCCCTCAGGGGCGGAAGCAGACCTTGAGGGCGCCGCCGGACTTGCTCATCGCGGCGGCGAGGGCGGCGGGGTGCTCCTCGAGGCCGAAGGTGTGGGTCACCCACTCCCCCGGCCGGAGCCGGCCGTCCCGGACCAGGTCGAGGACGAGGTCGAAAGTTCGGATCCGTTCCCCCTCCCACCTCTCCCAGCCGTAGCAGTACGAGCCCACGATCTCGAGCTCCCGGCTCCACGTCGGGGCCAGGTCGAGCTCCCGCGCGTACGCCGACCCCCCGACCAGCACCACGGTCCCGCGCTCCTCCGCCATCCGGAACGAAAGGTCCACCGCGGCGTCGTTCCCCACGCACTCGAGCACCACGGGGAACCCCCCGGTCACCGTGGGCCGATCGATCGAGGGTCCGGCCAGGCGAGCGCCCGACAGCTCCGCCAGGCGCTCGTTGTGGCCGCCGTCCTCCCGGAGGCGGACGGCGGTCGCCCCCGCCTCCTCCGCCGCCCGGGCCTGGTGCTCGTGCTTGGCCAGGACCACGACCTCGACCGAGGGGTCGAGGGCCCGGAGCACCGCCGCGCCCGAGAGCCCCAGCAACCCGGCCCCCACGACGAGCGCCGGAGACCTGATCGGGCGGAGGAGGACGGCGTGCAGCATCACCGCCGCCGGCTCGAGGAGCACGGCGCGCTCGTCCGGCAGGTCCTCGGGAACGGGGAACAGGTTAGCCCGGGGCGCCACCAGCTCCTCGCTCCACCCCCCGCCCACGCCGGCCGAGAAGCCGATCAGCGCGCCCTGGTCCTCGCCGAACCTGCGGCAGACCTCGGGGAACCCGGCGACGCACGGGGGGCAGGCCTCGTCGCCCGTCCGGCCCAGCGCCTCGCAGCCCAGCACCGTGTCCACGACGACCCGCCGCCCGTCCTCGTCGTCGGCCAGGATCTCGTGCCCGAGCGTGGCGGGGAGGTCCATGTACGGCGCCAAGTACATGCTCTGGTGGAGCGACAGGAGGCCGACGTCGGAACCGCAGATCCCGGTCAGGCGGGGCCGGAGGCGGGCCCAACCGTCGCCGGGGAGCGGGGGCGGCTCCACCTCGTGCAGGGCGAGCGGCGGGACCTCGGCGAAGTCGAGCTGCAGCGCCCGCACGGCGGCTCCGGGCTACGCGGACCCGAGCTTCTCGATCACCGCGTCGGCGACCTCGGAGGTGCCCACGGCCGTGGGGTCGTCCCGGCTGGGCTTCATGTCGTAGGTCACCGACCTCCCCTCGCGGATCACGTCGGCGATGGCCCGCTCGAGGCGCTCGGCGGCCTCGATCTCGTCGAGGTGCCGGAGCATCAGCACGCCCGAGAGCATCATGGCCATCGGATTCACCTTGTTCATGCCCCGGTACTTCGGGGCGCTGCCGTGGGTCGCCTCGAACACCGCGGCCCGGTCGCCGATGTTCGCCCCGGGCGCCACGCCCAGCCCGCCGATCAGCCCGGCGCACAGGTCCGAGATGATGTCCCCGTACAGGTTGGGGAGGACCAGGACGTCGTACTCCTCGGGCCTTCCGACGAGCTGCATCGACAGGTTGTCCACGATCCGGTCCTCGAACTCGACGTCGCCGTACTCGGCGGCCACCTCCCTGGCCGTCTCCAGGAACAGGCCGTCGGAGAACTTCATGATGTTCGCCTTGTGCACGGCCGTGACCTTCTTCCGCCCGTACCGGCGCGCGTACTCGAAGGCGTAGCGCACGATCCGCCTGGTCCCGGTCACCGAGATCGGCTTGATCGAGATGCCGGAGTCCTCGCGGATCCGCCTCCCCGAGAGGTCCGAGATGAACTCGATCAGCTCCAGGGCCTCCTTCGAGCCCTGCTCGAACTCGATCCCGGCGTAGAGGTCCTCGTGGTTCTCCCGGACGATCACCACGTCGACGTCCTCGTAGCGGGACCGGACCCCCGGGTACGACTTGCAGGGCCGCAGGCACGCGTAGAGGTCGAGCTCCTTGCGGAGGGCGACGTTCACGCTGCGGAAGCCCTTCCCCACCGGCGTGGTGATGGGCCCCTTGATGGCCGCCCCGTTGGCGCGGATCGACTCCAGCACGTGCTCGGGAAGCGGCGTGCCGTAG
>JACQTL010000263.1 GCA_016210805.1 Actinomycetota bacterium
CGACCACGACCTCGGTCTCGGGACGGGGCACGAACACGCCCGGGCGGACCTCCAGCTCCAGGTGGCGGAAGGCCTGCGTGCCGGTGAGGTGCTGGACGGGCGTCCCGGCACAGCGCACGCAGAGCGCTCGCCCGAAGCTCCGGGCCTCGGCGC
Organism: Actinomycetota bacterium; assembly: GCA_016210805.1. GTDB lineage: Bacteria > Actinomycetota > UBA4738 > UBA4738 > JACQTL01. The sequence continues at coordinate 154 of JACQTL010000263.1, forward strand.
TCGACATCCCCTCGCGGCGCGAGTAGAGGCCGGCCCGGTCGGTTCGGAGGACGTGCATCAGCAGGACCTCCGCCGTGGCCCTGGGGCTCTCGACCCCGTGCCGGTCCAGGTACCGCTCCGCGCGGCGGAGCACGTCCGCGGGGCGCAAGGCTCAGCCCCCCGTCGGCCGGGTCCCGTCGCCGTCGGACCCCCGCCCGTCGGCCCGGGCGGACAGCTGGCGGGCCCGCTCCCCGGCCACCAGGGCGTCCACGAACTCGTCGATCTCGCCTTCCAGGATCCCCTGGAGCCGGTGGCTGGTGAGCTTGACCCGGTGGTCCGTCACGCGGTTGTCCGGGAAGTTGTACGTGCGGATCTTCTCCGAGCGCTCCCCGGTCCCCACCTGCTGGCGCCGGGTCGCGGCCTGCTCGGCCTGGGCCCTGTCCTGCTCGAGCCGGAGGAGCCGGGCCCTCAGGTACCGCATCGCCTTCTCCCGGTTCTGGAGCTGTGACCTCTCCTCCTGGCAGGCCACCACGATGCCCGTGGGCCTGTGGGTGATCCGGACCGCCGAGTCGGTGGTGTTCACGGACTGGCCCCCGGGGCCCGAGGAGCGGAAGACGTCGATCTCGAGGTCCTCGGGGCGGACCTCGACCTCGACCTCCTCCGCCTCGGGGAGCACGGCCACGGTCGCGGTGGAGGTGTGGATCCGGCCGGACGTCTCGGTTACCGGCACGCGCTGGACCCTGTGGACCCCGGACTCGTGCTTCAGCCGGGAGTAGGCCCCCCGGCCCCGGATCTCGGTGACCACCTCCTTGAAGCCTCCGAGGTCCGACGGGGAGGAGGAGAGCACCTCGCTCTTCCATCCCCGGCGCTCCGCGTACCGGCGGTACATCTCGAACAGGTCGCCGGCCCACAGGGCGGCCTCCTGCCCTCCGGCCCCGGCCCTGATCTCGACGACGACGTTCTTCTCGTCGTTCGGGTCCCTGGCCACTAGCAGGGACTCCAGTCGCGTCTGGAGCTCGGCGGCCCTGGCCTCGGCCTTGGCGGCCTCCTCGGCGAAGTAGGCGGCCATGTCCGGGTCGGCCTCCTCGCGGGCCATCGCCCGGGCCTCCTCGGCCTGGCGGACGGCCTCCCGGTAGTCGCGGAAGGGCAGCACGACCTGCTCCAGCTCGGCGAACGCCTTGCCCAGCGTGCGCATCCGCTCGGGGTCGGCCCCCACGCCGGGCGAGGACATCTCGCCGGCCAGCTCGTCGTATCGGGCCTCTATCTCGCGCAGCCGCTCGTCCACGCCCCCATGTTCCCACGCGTGGTGGGGAGCCGGCCGGACCGGGGCTCGCTCGCCCGCGGGGAGCCGCTCAGGCGGTGCCGGGGTCGGCCTCGAGCCGGGGGGGCTCCGCCCGGCCGGGCGCTTCGGCCCCCCGGTCGTCCTCCTCCTCGTCCTCGTCCTCCAGGGACAGGTCCAGCGGAGGGAGCGTGAGGTCGAGGGTGTCGGGGCCGGGAGCGCTGTCCCAGCCGACGGCGGCGGCATCCAGGAAGGCCCGCTCCGCCTCCTCCACCTCGGGAGGGACCAGGGATCGGGCAGGCTCCCGCCTGGCCGGCTCGGCGGTCAGCTCGGCCTCCCGGGTCTCACCCGTGTCACCCGACTCGCCCGAGGCCACGGTGCTCTCCAGGCCCCGGACCACGCCGACCAGGCGCTCGCGCATCGCCTGGAGGTCGGCCAGGATGGCGTCCCTCCGGGCGGCCAGCCCGGCCAGCATGCTCTCGGCCTCGGCCTGGGCCCGGCGGAGCAGGCTCTCGCTCTCGCCGCGCATCGCCGCGGCCCGGGTCTCGCCCTCCGCCACGATCCGGCGGGCTCGGTCCTCGGCCTCCCGGACGATCCGTTCGGACTCCTCGGCCGCGGCCCGGCGAGCCGCCTCGGCGTGGGTGTCGGCGGCCCGGAGGACCTCGGCCACCCTGCTGGCGAGCTCGGAGTAGGCGTCCTCCCGGGCCGTGCGGGTCCCCCGGGCGAGCGAGTCGGCGTCGCTCCGGGCCCGGAAGGCCTCGTGCTCGAGGCGCTCCATCTCGTCCGCCACGCGGGCCAGGTAGTCCCTGACCTGGTCGGGGTCGTAGCCCCTCTTCGCATGGGCGAAGCGCCGACGGCGCACGCTGTCGGACGTCGGTCGCTGGATGAGATCGGAATCGGCCTCGGTCACGCTCATCGATTGCCTCCTCACGCAGACGAGGGCCTGGTCGGAACGGGGGTCCACTTTATCCCCGTCTCGCCCGATTGCAACGACCGCCGTCAGGCAGGGGAGATCGAGAAGGAGTCGAGCACTCGGCCCGCCGCGGAGACGGCGGTCCCCCGGATCCGGTCGGGGGTGATCGTGAGGTACAGGAAGTGGTGCTCCCGGTCGTCGAAGGCCGCCGGCTCCGGGGTCCCCTCGGGACAGGCCCTCACGTCGTACAGCTCCGCCCCCCCGCCGCCCGTCACTACGTGGGTGACGCCGTCGATGGGGGCGAACCGCTGGTAGACGTGGTCGTGCCCGGCGAGCACCAGGTCGGCCCCGCCCTCCTCCAGGTCGTCCAGCCAGACCGCCCGGACCTGGAGGTCGCTCCCGTGGTCGGCACAGCTGTTGGGCGGGTGGTGGAGGATCACCAGCTGCCAGGGGGCCGTGGAGGCAGCGAGGCGCTCCTCGAGCCACTCGGCCTGCTCCTGCGAGAAGGGGTCGTTGGAGTCGAGGACGAGGATGTCGACCGGTCCGGCGCTCCGCTCGTACCAGCGGTGGGGCATGCCCAGGAGCTCCATGACCGGCTCGCCGTCGTCGGTCTTCACGTCGTGGTTGCCGAGGCTCGCGATGACCGGGATCCCCCGCTCCTCCACCCAGCCGTAGGGCTGCCGCCAGGCCCGGTCGAACTCGTCCGGGTGTCCGTCCTCGTAGACGTTGTCGCCCGTCGTGACCAGCGCGTCGATGGGCCGGCCGTCCGTCCAGTCCCGGATCGCCGCGGACACGGCCATCTCGTCGGCGGTGCCCGACCCGAAGTCCCCGATCACCACGAGGTGGACGCGGTCCGGCGCCCCGATCGTGGCCGGTCCCCCGCCGGTGGGAGATGCCCCCCCGCCGCACGCCGCGGCGAGCGTCGCCAGCCCGGCGAGGAGGGCCCCCAGGGCCTGCCGGGAGCGGCGGGCCGAGGCGGGGGTCCCCATGGGGCCGGGGTCCGGGCTCAGGTGAGCGGCTCGGGCTCGGCCGGCTCGGGCTCGGCCGGCTCGGGCTCGCGCTCCCGGCGGAGGACCTCCCCGAAGGAGGCCAGGGCCACCTCGATCATGTCCACGGTCGGGGGCCTGGTCGTGATCCGCTGGAGCCAGAGCCCCGGGGCCATGACGATCCGCATCACCAGGGACCCCTGGTACTTCGCGCCCAGGCGCAGCAGCTCGTAGGCCAGCCCGGCGATGATCGGGATGGCGATCACCCGCGAGCCGATCCTCCAGCCGATCGTCGGGTTCCCGAAGAACGAGAAGACGAAGATCGTGAGCACCATGACCAGCAGGAGGAAGTTCGTCCCGCACCGAACGTGGAGCGTGGAGTACCGGTCGATGCGCTCCGGCACGAGCTCGTCGCCGTGCTCGTAGGCGGCGATCGTCTTGTGCTCGGCTCCGTGGTACTGGAAGACCCGGCGGATGTCCTTCATCAGCCCGATGAGGGCCAGGTACCCGAGGAAGAGCATCACCCGGAACAGCCCCTCCAGCACGTTCAGGAGGAGCCCGGAGCCGATCCGTCCCCGGAGGGCGCCGAAGCCGGCCGCCGGGAGCACGATGAAGATCCCCACGAAGAAGACCATGGCGATCGTCATGGAGACCGCCATCTGCCCCCTGGTCGGGCGCTCGTCCTCCGGGCTCGACCGGTGCGCGGCGATCTGGAGGGCCCGGATCCCGATCGACAGGGCCTGCCCCAGGGCCAGGATCCCCCGGAGCCCGGGCGCCTTGAGGAAGGGTGCCCGGTCGGCGACGGAGCGGATCCGGTGGGACTCCAGGTGGATGGCGCCCTCGGGCTGGCGCACGGCCACGGCCCAGTGGTCGCGGCCGCGCATCATCACGCCCTCGATGACGGCCTGTCCGCCGTAGTAGTGCTGTGCGCGAGTCGTTCCCTCCGCCACGGCGCGCTTAACGGCCTAGCCGGCGTCGCGCTTGGCGTACCGGCGCTGGAACCGCTCCACCCGACCGCCGGTGTCCACCAGCTTCTGCTTGCCCGTGTAGAACGGGTGGCAGTTCGAGCAGATCTCGACCCGGATCTCGGGCTTGGTCGACCGGGTGGTGAACGTGTTGCCGCAGGAGCAGTGGACGGTCGCCTCCACGTACTCCGGATGGATCCCCTGCTTCATCTCGGTCTCCTCGTCGGTCCCCGGTCCGGCTGGGCCGGCCGCCGGGGCTCCTCGCTCGTTGCGGTCCCTCAAGCGTACGAGAGGCCGTGGTCTTCCATCAGCCCCTCGACGTACCGGTGGAAGGCGAGGTGGTCGCTGCGGAACTCCCGCTCCTCCTCGCCAAGCCTCACCGTGACGACGTCGTACGGGCCTCCCGGCGTCTCCCGGTCCTCCCGGATGGCCACCGGCTCCCAGCCGGACTCGATCGCCGCGCGGAGCTCCGCGAGGACGGGATCGTCTCCCCAGCCGGCCATCTATCTCTCCTGCCCCCCTGGACCCCCCATCTGTCTCTCCTAGCCCGACGCCGGGGCCTTGGAGATCTCCCGGAGGAACTGCTCGTTCGACTTGGTCGCCCGGACCTTGTCGATGAGCAGCTCCAGCGCGGCGGCAGGCTCCAGGGCGTGCAGGACCCGGCGGAGCCGCCACACCAGGGCGAGCTCCTCGGTGGTCATGAGCAGCTCCTCCTTGCGGGTCCCCGAGGCCTCCACGTTGATGGCCGGGTAGATCCGCTTCTCGGAGAGCTGCCGGTCGAGCCGGATCTCCCAGTTGCCGGTGCCCTTGAACTCCTCGAAGATCCCGTCGTCCATCCGGGACCCCGTCTCCACCAGGGCGCTGGCGATGATCGTGAGCGATCCGCCCTCCTCGATGTTCCGGGCCGCCCCGAAGAACCGCCGCGGCGGGTACAGGGCCGTGGAGTCGATGCCCCCGGTGAGGATCCGGCCGGAGGCCGGCGCGGCCAGGTTGTAGGCCCTGGTCAGCCGGGTGATCGAGTCGAGCAGGATGCCCACGTCCTTGCCCATCTCGGCCAGGCGCTTGGCCCGCTCGAGGACCAGCTCGGTGACCTGGATGTGCTGGTCCGGCGGCTTGTCGAACGTGGAGTAGACCACCTCGGCGGCCTCCACGGTCCGCTGCCAGTCGGTGACCTCCTCGGGCCGCTCGTCCACGAGCAGCACGATGAGGTGCAGGTCCGGGTCGGAGGACAGGAAGCCGTTGGCGATCTGCTTGAGCACCGTGGTCTTCCCGGCCTTCGGGGGGGACACGACCATGCCCCGCTGGCCCTTCCCGATCGGGGCGATCAGGTCGATGATCCGCTCGGCCACCGCCCCGGGGCCGCTCTCCAGGCGGACCCGCTCGTCGGGGAACAGCGGCGTGAGCTTCTCGAACGTGGGCCGCTGCTTGGCCTCCTCCGGGTCGAGCCCGTTCACGGAGTCGATCCGGAGCAGGGCGGAGTACTTCTCGTTGTCCTTGGGATGGCGCACCGCCCCGACCACCTCGTCGCCCTTGCGCAGGGCGAACCGGCGGATCTGGGACAGCGACGCGTAGATGTCCTCGGGGCCGGGCAGGTAGCCCGACGTCCTCAGGAACCCGTAGCCCTCCGGCAGGACGTCGAGCACGCCCGTGCGGACCGGCGCCTCGGCGAGCTCGCGCTCGCGCTCCTCGGACTCGCGCTGCCGGCGCTCCTCGCGGGCCCGGCGGCGCTCCTCGCGGGACATCCGCCGCCGGTCGCCGGGGCCCCGATCGTCGCGCCGCTCCTGGGGGCCGCGGCCGCCCTGGTCGGACCGGCCGTCCCCCTCGCGCTCGCGGGTGTCCCGCGTGTCACGGGTGTCCCGGTCGCGGGCCGCGGGCCGGCTCCGGGTCTCGCCGTCCCCGGAGGCGTCCTCCTCGGCCCGGCCGGCCGGACGCTCGGCCCGGCCCTCCTCGGTCGCCTCCTCCGAGGAGACGCCGGCGTCCTGGTCCGCGCGATCCTCGACGGGCTCGGACGCGTCCACCTCGGACGGGGCCTCGTCGGTGGCCGTGCCCCCGCCGGGTCCGGCGTGGCTGTTCCCGGAGACGCGGTCCATCAGGGCCTGGATCAGCGGGCCCTTGCGCATGCGCTGGGTTCCCTCGAGCCCGACGTCCTCGGCGAGCTTCTGGAGCTCGGCCAGGGTCTTGCCCTCGAGGGCTTCTGTGTCGATCGTGCGGGAGTCCAACTCAGGCTCCTTCCTTGCGTGCGGGGTCGTTCCCACCGCCCCGCAGCTCGCCCTGCAGCGCCTCCCAGTCGGCCAGGAAGCGCTCGTTGCCGGTGTCGGTCAGCGGATGCCTGACCAGCTTGATGAACACGTCGTAGGGCATCGTGACGATGTCGGCGCCGCACAGGGCGGCCTCCACCACGTGCATCGGGTGGCGGAGGGAGGCCGCCAGGACCTCGGTCTCGTAGCCCTGGACGTCGTAGATCTCGCAGATCTGACGGAGGGCGTGCATCCCGTCGGCGGCCGCGTCGTCGATCCGGCCGATGAACGGAGACACGATGTACGCGCCGATCTCCGCGGCCAGGATGGCCTGGGCCGGCGAGAAGACTAGGGTCACGTTGATGCGGATCCCCTGGTCGGCCAGGCGCCGCCCGGCGGTCAGCCCCGCTGTCGTCATGGGCACCTTGACCACGGCGTTCGGCCCCATGGCCGCGAGCTTCAGGCCCTGCTCGTACATGGCCTCGGCCTCGGGCTCGGTGGTCTCCAGCGAGACGTCGCCGTCCACCTCCTCGAGGATCAGCAGCCAGGCCTTCTCGACGTCGCCGTGCTCCCTGGCCAGGAGCGAGGGATTCGTCGTGACGCCCGAGAGCACGCCCCAACGGTTGATCTCGCGGATCTCGTCGATGTTGGCCGTGTCCAGGAAGAGTCTCATCGGGAGCGTCCCTCCATCTCCAGCACTCGGTTCTCCAGGATCTCGTTCGCGTCGTCGGGGTCCAGGCCGCCGGCCGCGGCCCGGGCGGCGACGCGCTCGACCACGGTGTCGATCACGGCCGACAGGGCCTGATCGAGGTTGTAGTTGGGGATCACCGAGACGCCGTGCGTCAGCGCCTGGCTCTTGATGTACTTCTGGACCTTGCGGATGTTGTCGAACCCCTTCACGTAGCGCTCCATCGGCCGCGCGGACGAGTCGGACGAGCGGGCCACGAAGTGGCTGCGGTGCACGTCCTGGTCGTCCACGGCCAGCACGATGTGCACGGGGAGCACCCGGTCCTCGTAGGGCTCGATGTCCACGAACCCGGGGACCACGTGGGCGCCCTCGATGATGACGCTGGTCCCCTCGATCGCGGCCCGCTCGAGGAGCGCGCCGACCCCCACGGCCACCGCGGCGGTCTGCTCCCGGAACCCCACGATCACCTTGTCGGCCGACCGGGTGGGCGGCTCCCGGAGCGCGGAGTCGGCATCGAAGGAGGACGTGTAGAGGGTGGGCATCAGGTCGCGGGTGAAGAGCCCCCGCATGACCTCGCGGATCGCGTCCGTGGCCACCACCCGCACGATGCCGAGCCGCGTGGCCAGCTGGGTGGCGATCGTCGACTTGCCGACCCCGGTCGCTCCGCCGATCAGGATGACCAGGGGGATGTCCAGGCGCTCGACGTCCCGCCACCGCAGGAAGTTCTTCGCGTACCTGTCGCCGGCCACCTCCCGCAGGACGTCGACGGCGATCCGGTAGAGCTGCTTGCTCGTGATCGAGGTCTCCTCCCGCTCGAGCAGCCTCTCCTCGATCCGCTCGGCGACGTCGTAGGAGCGGTTGGGAGACAGGCCGGTCACCATGACCTGCGAGGCCATGAGGCCCTTCGAGTAGGGCAGGCCGGGTTCCCGGTCCGATATCACTATGTGGGTGCTGCGAGATCGCTCCGTCATCCCTCGGTCCTAGCTCGGCCTCGGCGGACGGCGAGGTCGATCGTCTCCCTGAGCAGCTCGGGGAGGCTCTGGTCCTCCTCCACGGCCACCGCGCGGTTGTCTACGAACACGACCTCCGCTCCACGGGCCAGGGCCGCCTCGGCAGCCACGTCCACGGCGGCCGCCTTCAGCTCGGTGAGGAGGACCTCGTGGTCCCCCGCCCGCTCCAGGTCCTGTCCCAGGCGGGCCCGATCTGCCAGGTGGGCGCTCCACCCCACCACCCGGCACCCGTGGACGGCCTCCAGATGCGCCACCTGGCGTACGGCGGCCTCTTCGGGAGCGGTGGTGGTGAAGAACGCGCTCCTCCCCCTCACTTCCCGGAGCGGGTACGGCTCGAACTCGGTGATCACGCACCGCGCGCTCGGCTGCAACCGCTGGACGTGGGACGTGAGGGCGAGAAGGTTCTCCGGCCCGGCTGTCGGGCTCCCAGCCATTGTAAAGACGATCAGGTCGGAAAGCAATACGCGGAAGGGGCCCAGGTAGCCGCCCAGGTACTCGGGCGGCGCCCCCGCCGGGACGACCAGGACCCCGGCGTCCCAGGGCATCGTGGGGATCGAGGAGCCGCTCCCCTCCAGGACGACCAGCCCGGCCCCCCGCTCGACGGCGATCCCGGCGGCCTCCCTGACGTTGGACGCGTACGGCGCGCCGGCCAGGCCGCCCCCCACCCGACGGGCCCCCACGGTGGTCACGCCGGAGGTGACCGCGTCCTCCAGGTAGTCGGAGGCCGCGTGCCCCCCCTCGCGGACCAGGGCGAGCAGCTCCTCCAGGCCGATCGTCCCGGCCTCGGCGACCTGGGGGGCGGGCGGACCGCCCCGGCCCATGGCCACCACCACCGGGTCCAGTCCGGCGTCCCGGGCGATCCGGGCCGTCTGGCCGGCGATCGCGGTCTTGCCGGTTCGCTTGCCCGTCCCGATCACGGCCAGGGTGGGAACGGGGAGCGGCGGGTCGGCGATCGGCGGGTCCAGCCGGAAGTCCGACCCGAGGTAGGGGACCCCCCGGGCCAGGGCCACCGCGGCGAGCTCCATCCGCTCCCGGTACCCGAGGATCGGCTCGTCGGACAGGTCGAGCACGGCCTCGGGAGCGTGCTCGTCGATGGCCCGGCCCAGGGCCTCGGACGGGGGGCCGCCGGGCACGATCGTGGGCACGCCCAGGTCGGGCGGGCCTGAGGCGGAGATCTTCTCCGTGCCGCCCACGAACAGGGCGGCCACCGCCTCGTGCCCGCGCGAGCGAGCCGTGGCGATGCCCCACCGGGTCACCGGCGGGTAGTGCTCACCGTCGACCAGGACGACGACCTTCATCGACCCCCGGATCTTCCTCTCGGCGGACCGCCGCCCGCGCCCTCGCGCCGCGCCCGGTGAAGCTCTCCCGGCTACTCGCCCTGCCGCCCCATGGTCACCGGGGCTCCGGTCAGGGCCTCGAGCTCCCGGAAGTACTGGGTCCCGGTGGAGAGCGAGAAGTGGGCGATGACCGTCTGACCGCCGAACGGGTACCGGCGGGAGATCTTCACCTCGTCGCCCTCGAGCTCGAGCACGTTGTAGCAGGGCTTCGTGTATCCCCGGAGCCGCAGGGACGAGCACGTCCCGGCGTTGGCGATGTAGATGTTCTCCAGCCGCCACACGTACGGCACGTGCTTGTGCCCGGTGAGCACGATGTTCACTCCCGCCGTGATCAGGACCTCGAGGAGGTCCCCGGCGTCGTTCACGATGCTCCGCTCCCTGCCGGTGCCGGGCACCGGGAGGAGGTGGTGGTGGATGGCGAACACCTTGAGGTCGGAGTCGGCGGCGAACTGCTCGCGGATCCAGTCGTAGCGCTCCCGGCCGATCTGACCGTCGTTGATGTCGGGCTCGGAGGAGTCGGCGCCCACGACGCGGACCCCCCGGACGTCGGTGGCCCAGTGCCGGGGGCCGATCAGCTCCTCGAAGTGCAGGTAGCCGACGTTGCGCGCGTCGTGGTTCCCGGGGACCGTGAACACCGGCGCCTTGATCCGGGAGAGGTAGGCCACGGCGTTCTTGTACTCCTGCCGGTAGCCCTCGTTCGTCACGTCGCCGGTGCAGATCACGACGTCGGGCTCCATCTCGTTCAGCTCCACGATGACCCGGTTCATAAGGTTGGGGACGAAGAAGGGCGACCCGACGTGGGTGTCGGAGATGTGGGCGATCGTGACCACGGTGGGTCAAGTGTACCCGTGGTCCCCTTACCGGCAGCTTCACCCCTGCTCGTTTCGCTCGCACGTCCGCGTGGGACGATTGCTTCGCCGTGAACTTCCTCGACCTCCTCCTCCTCGGCCTGGTCGGGCTGGCCGCTTTCTCCGGGTTCCGCCGGGGGGCGCTCCTCCAGCTGATCACCTACCTGGGGCTGTTCGTGGGGCTGGTCGTGGGAGCCCTCCTGGCCCCCGTCCTGGCCGGGCTGGCCGAGGCACCGTTCATGCAGGCCGCCATCGCCCTGGGCACGTTCCTGGCCATCGCCGGGATCGGGGACGCCGTGGGGTGGTTCGTGGGGGCCAAGGCCTGGGCCGCGGCCCGGGGGACGCGGTTCCAGCCGGTCGACGCGGCGGGAGGCTCGGTGGTGGCCATCGTGGCTCTCCTCCTGGCCTCCTGGTTCGTGGCCCTGAACCTGGCCCACGGGCCCTTCCCGACGGTCTCCCGCCAGGTGCGGGGCTCGACGATCATCCGGGGCCTGGACGGGGTGCTCCCCGAGCCCCCCTCCGTGATCAGAGGCGTGGGCCGGATCCTGGACCGCTTCGGGTTCCCGGAGGTCTTCGCGGGGCTCCCCGAGGCGCCGGGCGAGCCGGTCGACCCCCCCTCGGCCGGCCAGGCCCGGCGGGCCTTCGAGGCCGGGGCCGACAGCACGGTCAAGGTGGTCGGCCGGGCCTGCGACCGGATCCAGGAGGGCAGCGGCTTCGTGGCGGCCGAGGGGTACGTGGTCACGAACGCCCACGTCGTGGCGGGCATGGACCGTCCGGAGGTCCTGGACCCGGCCGGCGGGTCCCAGGCGGCCACCGTCGTCCTGTTCGATCCCGACCTCGACCTGGCCATCCTCAGCGTGGCCCGGACCCCGGGGCCGGTCCTCTCGTTGCAGGACGGGGTGGTGGACCGGGGGGCCACGGGCGTCGTGATCGGCTACCCGCAGGGAGGAGGCCTGGACTGGGAGAGGGCCGCGGTCCGCCGGACGCTCTCGGCCGTGGGCTACGACATCTACGGCCGGGACAAGGTCGTGCGGGAGATCTACGAGCTCCAGGCCGTCGTCCGGCCGGGGAACTCGGGCGGTCCCTTCGTCGAGCCCGACGGCGACGTGGCCGGCGTCGTCTTCGCCGCCTCCACGACCGACCGGGACGTGGGCTACGCGCTCACCTCCGACCAGGTGCAGCCGATCGTGGACGAGGCCACGGGGCGGACCGGCGCGGTGGACACCGGCCCCTGCCTCCGGTAGGTCGGTCGGGGCTGGGCGAGCTCTCCGCTCAGCCCGCGGCCACGGCTCCCAGCGCGCCGCTCGGCGCCACGGTGACGCCGAGCACCTCGAACCCCGGGACGACCGTCGGGACGGCCCCCGGCCGCTGCTCGAAGGCGACCAGGGAGGGGCCGGAGCCCGCGACGCACACAGCCACCCCCCGGGCCCGGAGGGCCCGCGCGGCCTCGGCGGTCTCCGGGGAGAGCTCCAGGCGGGTGGGCTCGTGGAGGCGGTCCTGCATCGCCGCGGGCAGCAGCGCCGGATCCTCCGTGAGCGCGTGGACCAGGAGGGCGGCTCGACCCGCGGTGAAGGCGGCGTCGCCGAACGGGACCGTCTCGGGGAGGGCCCGGCGGGCCCGGGCCGTGGTCAGCCTTCCCCCCGGGACCAGGACCACCGGGCGGAGGTCGGGATGGGGGACGAGCCGGGCCGCGCGCCAGCCCTCCGGCTCGCGATGGGCGATCGTCAGCCCGCCCAGGAGGCAGGCGGCCGCGTTGTCCACGTGCCCCTCGAGGTCCTCCGCCAGTCCGAGGAGGACCCCCACCGGGACCTCCATCTCCAGGAGCGCGGCGGCCAGGGCCAGGCCGGCCGCCACCGCCGACGCCGACGACCCCAGCCCGCGCTCCAGGGGGATCCGGTTCCGGCACCGCAGGCCGAAGGGCGGGAGCGGGCGGCCGGCGTGCGTGGACAGGGCGACCAGGGCCCGGTGGACGAGGTTCGAGTCGTCGGTGGGGACCTCCCCGGCTCCCTCCCCCTCCACCCGGACGCCCTCCCCGTCGGTGTCCAGCTCGACCTCGTTGGCCAGGTCCAGGGCCAGGCCCAGGGCGTCGAACCCGGGGCCCAGGTTGGCCACGGTGGCCGGCGAGCGGACGGACAGCCTCACGGTCCCATCACCCCAGGCCCAGCTCGGCCGCCACGGCGCCGGCCTCCGCCGGGACCACGGTCGTCCGGGGGGCCACGGCGATCGCGCGGTCCGGGTCCTTCAGCCCGTGGCCGGTGAGGACGCAGGCCACCAGGGAGCCCGGCCGGACCCGCCCGGCCCTGACCGCCTTGCGGAGGCCGGCCACCGAGGCAGCCGAGGCCGGCTCCACGAAGATCCCCTCGGCGGCCAGGTCCCTGTAGGCCCGGAGGATCTCCTCGTCGGCAACGGCCATGATCGCGCCCCCCGACTCCTCGGCGGCGGCCACGGCGTGGCCCCAGGACGCGGGGTTCCCGATCCGGATCGCCGTGGCCACGGTCTCCGGCTCCTCCACCGGCAGTCCCAGCACGATCGGCGCCGCGCCCTCGGCCTGGAATCCCAGCATGGCCGGGGGGCCCTCGATCAGGCCGTCGGCCTCGTACTCGCGGTAGCCCGCCCAGTGGCTCCTGATGTTGCCGGCGCCCCCCACCGGCATGCAGTGGACGTCGGGAGCTCGGCCGAGCGCGTCGCAGATCTCGAAGGCCGCGGTCTTCTGGCCCGCGATCCGGAGCGGGTTCACCGAGTTGACCAGGGTCACCGGGTGGCGGGCGGCGAGCTCCCTGGACACCTCCAGGGCCTGGTCGAAGCTCCCCTCCACCTCGAGCACGCGGGCCCCGTGGAGCAGGGTCTGGGCCATCTTCCCGAGGGCCACCTTCCCCCGGGGGACGAGCACGGCGCACGAGAGCCCGGCCCGGGCCGCGTAGGCCGCCGCCGAGGCGCTGGTGTTCCCGGTGGAGGCGCAGATCACGGCCCTGGCCCCCTCCTCCAGGGCCCTGGACACCGCCACGGTCATCCCCCGATCCTTGAACGAGCCGGTGGGGTTGGCCCCCTCGCACTTCAGCCGGACGTCGCACCCCGTCTCGTCCGAGATGCGGTCCGAGCGGAGGAACGGGGTTCCCCCCTCGCCAAGGGTGACCACCGGGGTGGCGTCGGTGACGGGGAGCCGGCTCCGGTAGCGCTCGATCACGCCCCGGTCGTAGGTCACTCCACGCCCTCCACCCGCAGCACGCTCCTCACCGCCCGGACCACGGGGAGCTCGCGGAGCTCCCGGACGGTCCGCTGGAGGGCGCCCTCCACGGCCCGGTGGGTGATGAGCACGAGCTGGGCCTCCTCCCCCGTCCCCTCCTGCCACACGCTCTTGATGGAGACGTGGTTGTCGCCGGTGACCGTGGCGATCCGGGCCAGGACCCCGGGCCGGTCCTCCACCTCGAGGAGGAGGTAGTACTGGCCCTCCATCCTCTCCATGGGACGGATGGCCCGCTCCCGGTAGCACGTGCACCCCCGACCGCGAGACCCGCCGAGCAGGTTCCTGGCCACGTGGATCAGGTCGCCGGCCACCGCGGTCGCCGTGGGGTCGCCGCCCGCCCCCCGCCCGTACAGCATCAGCTCCCCGACCCGGTCCCCCTCCAGGAACACCGCGTTGTACGCCTCCCGGACCGCGGCCAGCGGGTGGTCTCGGGGGATCATGGCCGGGTGGACGCGGACGGCCACGTCCTCGTCCTCCAGCTCGGCGAACGCGATCAGCTTGACGACGTAGCCCAGTCGCCGGGCCGCCGCGACGTCCTCCGGCCGGACGGCGTCGATCCCCTCCCTGTAGACGTCGTCGGCCACCACCCGGGAGTTGAAGGCGATCGATGCGAGGATCGCGCACTTCGCGGCGGCGTCCGAGCCGTCGACGTCGGCGGTCGGGTCGGACTCCGCGTAGCCCAGCTCCCGGGCCTCGTCCAGGGCGTCCTGGAACGACAGCCCGTCCTCGTCCATCCGGGTGAGGACGTAGTTCGTGGTGCCGTTGACGATCCCGATCAACCTGGTGATCCGCTCGCCGGCCAGGGACTCCTTCAGGGGGCGGATCATCGGGATCCCCCCGCCCACAGCGCCCTCGAACGCCAGATCCACGCCGGCGGCCTCCGAGGCGTCGAAGAGCTCCTTCCCGTGGCTGGCCAGGACCTCCTTGTTCGCGGTGACCACCGGCTTGCCCCTGGACAGCGCGTCGAGCATCAGCGTCCGGGACGGCTCGACCCCGCCGATCAGCTCGCAGACCACGTCCACGTCGGGGTCGGCCACGACCTCCTCCGCCGAGCTCGTGAACGCATGAGGGGGCAGGGCCAGCCCCCGGTCCCGCTCCGGGTCCCGGACGGCCACCCGGACCACCTCGAGCCGGCAGCCGGCCCGCTGGGCGATGTCCTCGGCCCGGTCCTGGAGGAGACGGACCACGGCCCGCCCCACCGTCCCTCCCCCAAGCAGGCCCACCCGGACCACGCCGCCGGCGGGCCTGGCCTCCGGCCCGCTCACCCGAGCCACCGGGCCATGACGATCTCGTCCTCGTACCCGTAGGACTTCTTGGAGTGGCCGACCAGCCGGCCCTCCTCCACGAACCCGAACTTCCGGTAGAGGGCCCGGGCGCCCTCGTTCCCCGGATAGACGGCCAGGGCCACCTTCTCGACCCCGACCTCCGCCGCCCACCGGAGCCCCTCGGCCAGGAGCGCCGCCCCGATCCCCCTCCGCCGCCACGCGGCCGCGATGGCCATGCCTAGGGTGGCGACGTGCCGGTTCACGGGGTGGCCCTCCCGGCTGATCGAGACGTTCCCGATCACGCGGCCCTCGTGCACCGCGACGATCCAGCAGTGCTCATCCGTGCGGGGGCTCCGGAAGAGCTTCCGGTACCCGCGGAGCTTCCGGCGGACCTGCTCGGTGCGCACGAACCGGCGCTCCGCCGCCACCCCCGCGAACATCTCCAGGAACGACCGCGCGTCCCGGGGGCGGGCCGGGCGGACCTCCACGCCCGCCGGGGCCCGGGCGTCCGGGATGGGGACCAGCTCACGCATCTTCGGAGCCCTCGTCTTCGGGCCCGGCCTCGCCGGTGCGCTCCATCGACTCCGGGGCGGACACCCCCAGGAGCCCGAGGACGCCCGCGATCGCCGTCCGGGCCGCGGTGACCAGCCACAGGCGGGCCTGGGTCAGCTCGGCGTCGTCGGAGACCACCCTGTGCTCCGTGTAGAAGCGGTGGAAGGCGGCGGCCAGGGCCTCGGCGAAGTGGGTGAGGCGGTGGGGGCCGCGCGTCGCCGCGGCGACCTGGACCTCCCGGGGAAGCTCGGCCACCCGCCGGAGGACCTCCAGCTCGGCCTCCCCGCCGAGGCGGCCGAGGTCGACCTCCTCCACAGGCCGGAGGGCCACCCCGCGCTCGGCGGCCAGCCGGAGGATGCTGGAGATCCGGGCGTGCGCGTACTGCACGTAGTAGACGGGGTTCTCG
>JACQTL010000286.1 GCA_016210805.1 Actinomycetota bacterium
CCCCCGGCCCCGACGACCTCCACCAGCCCGTCGAGCCCCCGCTCCGGGAGGACGCCGGGGAAGCCGACGAGGACGAGATCCTTCCCAGCGGCTGGACCACCGCGCTCGGCGACGTCGACCTGGGGGAGCCGGAGCAGGAGCGGGAGCCCGAGGCCGGGCCCGGGGAGCCCGAGCCGGAAGCGCCCGAGCCGGATGCGCCCGAGCCGGAAGCGCCCGAGCCGGAAGCGCCCGAGCCGGAAGCGCCCGAGCCAGAGGGAGTCGAACCCGGCGGGCCCGAGCCGGAAGGCCCCGGGCTCCGGTTCACGACCGACCCCTTCGCCGAGGAGCGGGCCGCGGAGGAGGCGAGCGCCCGGGAGGCCGGGGAGGCCGCCGCCCTGTTCGCCGAAGAGGACGCGGAGGCCGAGGTCCGGGAGGGGGCCGCCGAGCTGTCCGGCGAGGAGTGGGACCGGTTCCGCGACGCCCTGGACGCCGTGACCTTCGGCGACGAGGAGGCCCCGGCCCCCGCGACGGACTCCGACGCGTACACCGAGGCCACCGCCCGCGACGACGTGCTGGAGCCCGGCGGGCACGAGGAGGACCTCGCCTCCTACGCCGCCGAGCCCGAGGAGATGCCCGGCCCCGGCGAGCCCGAGGAACGGGCCCCGGCGATGGAGGCGGAGGAGGGCGGGATCACCCTGGAGAACCTCCGGGCCATGCCCCCCGTCTACCGCGACCTCCCCGGACCCGACGAGGGGACGGGGGAGGAGATCGGGCAGCCCCCCGCGGGGGTGGAGGCCGGCGCCTTCGAGGAGGAGGAGGAGGAGGAGGCCCCCTCCGAGGAGGACGTCGCCGCCGCGGCCGACCGGTTCGCCGAGCAGGTCCGGGGCCGGACCCCGGACGAGGTCGAGGAGGAGATCCTGGCCGACCTCGACCGGGCCGAGGAGCCCCCCCGGGTGGTCCGGGTCGGCCCCCGCCAGCCGACCTTCGAGGCCGGCGACGAGGTCTCCGCCGAGACGCCCGAGGAGGAGCTCCCCCGGCGGCCCGATCGGCGCGGTGTCCGGGTCGGCGCCGCCGACCCCCTGGCCGCCGGCCCCAGCTGGCAGGAGCCCTCCGCCGAGGACATCGAGCACGAGCCGGCGGGGGTGGCCCGGGCCGGGCGGAATATCCCCCTGGCCTTCATCACGGCCGTGGGCCTGGTGGCCCTGGTCGCCATCAGCCTGTGGATCGGGGCCGGGGCCTTCGCCGTCGTGGCCGGGATCGTCGTCCTCCTGGCCCAGGGGGAGTTCTACGGGGCCCTGGTCCGGGCCCGGTACCAGCCGGCCACCGCGATCGGCCTCCTCTTCGGCGCCCTGGTCCTCGCGGCCGCCTACCTCGAGGGCGAGGCGGCGATGCTCTCCATGGTCGCCCTCTCCGTGATGTTCACCTTCCTGTGGTACATGGCCACGCCGGCCCGCACGCGGCGGAATGCCCTGGCCAACACGGCGATGACGGTCCTGGGCGTCGTCTACGTACCGCTCCTGGCCGGCTACGCGCTGGTCATCCTGTCCCTGCCCGAGGGCCGGCTGCTGATGCTGGCGGTTATCGGGCTCGCCTTCGTGAACGACATCGCTGCTTTCCTGGGCGGCTTCATCTGGGGCCAGGGGGGCAGGCCGCTGGCCCCCACGATCAGCCCCAGGAAGACCTGGGAGGGGCTCATCATAGGGACGGTCGTCACCATCGTGGCCGGGGCGCTGCTCCCCACCGTGGACGTGATCGGGACGTTCGGCCGGGCCTTCGCCATCGCCGCGACCGTGGCCGTGTTCGCCCCGCTCGGGGACCTCGCCGAGTCCATCATCAAGCGCGACCTGGGGATCAAGGACATGGGCACGATCCTCCCCGGCCACGGCGGCGTCCTGGACCGGATCGACTCGGTGCTCCTGTCCGCGCCGGCCGCCTTCTACGTCATGCGGCTCCTGTTCTGACGGGAAACATTCGCCCCGCCGCCCATCTTGGCCGATGTCGCGGGGTACCCTTGAGTCGATGCGCGCCATCTCCATCCTCGGATCCACCGGGTCGATCGGGACCCAGGCGCTGGACGTGGTCCGGCGCAACCCCGACCGGTTCCGGGTCGTGGGCCTGTCGGCCGGCAACAACCACCAGCTCCTCGTGGGGCAGGTCCGCGAGTTCATGCCCCCCCTGGTGGCCATGGCCGACGAGGAGTCGGCCAGGGACCTGAAGGAGCGCCTGGGGGTCGTCAGGGGCGTCGAGATCATGATCGGCCCGGACGCCGCCGAGACCCTGGCCCGCGACGTGGAGGCCGACCTGGTCCTGAACGGGATGGTCGGCGCGGTGGGGCTGGCCCCGACCCTCGCCGCCCTCCAGTCGGGCAAGACCCTGGCCCTGGCCAACAAGGAGAGCCTCATCGTGGGCGGCGAGCTGGTCATGGACCTGGTCAAGGGCGAGCCCGAGCGGCTCGTCCCGGTCGACTCGGAGCACGCCGCCCTGGCCCAGTGCCTGAGGGGCGAGCGGTCGGAGGACGTCCAGAGGGTCGTGGTGACGGGCTCGGGCGGGCCGTTCCGGGGCTGGACGGCCGAGGAGCTGGCCAGGGCCTCGGTGAAGGAGGCCCTCGCCCACCCGACCTGGAAGATGGGCCCCAAGATCACGATCGACTCGGCGACCCTCATGAACAAGGGCCTGGAGGTGATCGAGGCCCACTACCTGTTCGAGCTCGACTACGGGGCCATCGACGTGGTGATCCACCCCGAGAGCGTCGTCCACGGCATCGTCGAGTTCCGGGACGGCTCGATGATCGCCCAGCTCGCCCCGCCCGACATGCGCCTCCCGATCCAGCTGGCCCTGGGCTGGCCGGAGCGCCTGCCCACGGGTATCCAGCCCTTCCGCCTGGCCGACCCGGGGATGCCGACCCGGCTCACGTTCGAGCCGGTGGACCGGGAGGCGTTCCCGGCGCTCGACCTGGCCTACCGCGTCGGCCGGCTGGGCTTCACGTACCCGGCCGTCCTCAACGCGGCCAACGAGGTGGCCGTGGGAGCCTTCCTGGACGGGCGGATCACGCTGCCGGGCATCACCGAGGTCGTCGCGGCGACCGTCGACGAGCACGAGCCCGCCTCGGTGGTCTCGGTGGTCACGCTGGAGCGGGCCGACTCCTGGGCCCGCCGGCGCGCCGTCGAGATCGTCGAGGCCATGTGACCCGAGGCATCCGACCGCGATGACCGGCACCATCGGGATCGTCACGTTCGTCGTCGCGATCCTGCTCATCATCCTGGTGCACGAGGCCGCTCACTTCGTTGTGGCCAAGCGGTTCGGCATCAAGGTCGAGGAGTTCTTCCTGGGGTTCGGCCCCAAGCTCTGGTCCACCAGGCGAGGGGAGACCGAGTACGGCGTGAAGGCCCTCCCCCTGGGCGGCTACGTCCGCATAGCCGGCATGAACCCGTTCCAGGAGCCCACGCCGGAGGAGCTGCCCCGCACCTTCGGGGCCAAGCCGATCTGGCAGCGGGCCCTGGTCATCTTCGCCGGCCCGGGCACCCACTACGTGCTGGCCTTCCTCTTCTTCGCCCTGTGGCTGGGGCTCGTGGGGCAGCCCACGAACGTCTCGCCCCTGATCGAGGAGGTCGAGGCCACCCTCGAGGGGCAGCCGTCGCCCGCGGCCGTCGCGGGGATCAGGCCCGGGGACCGCATCGTGGGCGTGGACGCGATCGACGAGCCGACCAACGACCAGCTCGTCGAGCACACGCGCGACCACGTGGGGGAGCCCATCGAGATCCGCCTCCTCCGGGACGGGGAGACGATCGAGGTCACCGTCACGCCGGTCCTGGCCACCGTGCAGGGCGAACGGGTCGGTCGCATCGGCGTGACCCTCGGGCAGGCCCGGGAGCCCGTGGGGTTCGTCGAGTCCATCACGAGGGGCGGTGAGCTGGTCGGGGAGACCACCTCGCTGGTCGTGCAGAGCCTGGGGCGGATCTTCGGCCCGGAGGGGATCGGCCGGATCGGCGATCTCCTGTTCGGGGGCGCCGAGCGACAGGTGGACGACCCGATCGGCATCGTCGGCGCGGCCCGGACGGCCGGCCAGGCCGCGGCCAGCGGGAACTTCGGCGACGTGCTCCTCCTGTTCGCCTCGCTGAACGTGTTCGTGGGGATCCTCAACCTGCTCCCGCTGCCCCCCTTCGACGGGGGCCACCTGGCCGTTCTGGCCGTCGAGAAGGTCCGGCGGCGCAAGGTCGACCTCCGCAGGCTCATCCCGATCAGCCTGGTGGTCGCGTCGTTCCTGATCGTCTACATGATGGCCATCACGTTCCTGGACATCACCAAGCCGCTCCCGAACCTCTTCCGGTGACCTCGGGACCGGGAGCCTCCCCGGCGATCCCTGCGCCCGCGGGCATCACAACTTCTCAACACGGCGGCCGGGCTCCCGCCACGGGCCCCGAACTACGATTCATGGCGTGACCGAAGCCACGGTTCTCGTCGTCGACGACGAGGAGGCCATCGCGGAGGCCGTCCGGGCCCGCCTGGAGAGCGAGGGCTTCCGGGTCCTGGTGGCCGGCGACGGGCCCCGGGCCATCGAGCTGGCCCGGACCGATCGCCCGGACCTCGTGGTGCTGGACCTGATGCTCCCGGGGATGGACGGCCTGGAGGTCTGCAAGGAGATACAGCGCACGGAGTGGGTGCCGGTGCTCATGCTCACCGCCAGGACCGACGAGGCCGACAAGGTGGCCGGGGTCGCCGTGGGCGCCGACGACTACCTGACCAAGCCGTTCAGCCTCCGGGAGCTCGCCGTGCGGGTGAAGGCCATCCTCCGGCGGATGGAGCGGGTCCGGGCCAGGGGGGGCGACGAGCCCACGGTCCGGGGGCCCCTGTCGATCGACCCGGCCCGCCGACGGGCCACGTTGAGGGGCCAGCATGTGGCCCTGACCCCGCTCGAGTTCGACATCCTCTACACGCTGGCCCGCGACCCCGGAGTGGTCCTCACCCGCGAGCAGCTCATGGACAGGGTCTGGGGGTACCGCGACTACGCGGGGGGCCGCGTGGTCGACTCCCACGTCGCCCGGATCCGCCGGAAGCTCGGCGAGGACGGCGGGGAGCCCGGTCTCATCCGGACGGTCCACGGGGTGGGGTACGCGTTCCAGGAGGAGGACCGGTCGTGACCCTGAAGCTCCCCCGCCCGCTCGAGCGGCTGCCCTCGATCAGGGCCAAGCTCGGCCTGGTCATCGTGTTCGCCGTGGGCATGACCATCCTCCTGGTCTACCTGCTCCTCGGGTACGCGCTCTCCGACTCGGTCGTGGAGACGGTCCCCGGCCGGTCCCTGGCCGACCGGCTCGCCGCGACGGTGGGGTTCCTGCGCGACAACTGGATCCAGCTCCTGGTGGGCGGGGCCCTGGCCGCGGGGACCGCGCTGTTCCTGGCCAGGCTCCTGGCCATCGGGATGACCCAGCCGCTCCGCGACATGGCCCACGCCGTGAGGAGGATGGCCCAGGGCGACTACGGCGAGCGGGTGGACACCGGCTCCCGGGACGAGGTCGGGCAGCTGGCCGAGGCGTTCAACCGCATGAGCGGGGAGCTGGGGAACCTGGAGCGGCTCCGCCGGGACCTGGTGGCCAACGTCTCGCACGAGCTGAAGACCCCGATCTCCGCGCTCCGGGCCCACCTGGAGAACCTCCTGGACGGGGTGGAGGAGCCGGATCCGGGGACCCTCCAGCTGATGCTCCAGCAGGCCGAACGGCTGACCCGGCTGGTCGAGCAGCTCCTCGACCTCTCCCGGCTCGAGTCCGGGGAGCTCCCCCTGGACCGGGAGGAGTTCCCCCTCGGCCCGCTGGTCTCCCAGGTGGCCTCGGAGGTCCAGGCGGCCCGTCCCGGCCGCCGGGTGGACGTCCTGTGCGAGGTCCCCGCCGAGCTGCCCGCGGTGTGGGCGGACCGGGAGCGCATCCACCAGGTGCTCTTCAACCTCCTCGACAACGCCGTGCGCTTCACGCCCGAGGGGGGCTCGGTGCGGGTCCGGGCCGAACGGGTCGACGGGCGCTGCGAGGTCCGGGTGGCCGACACCGGTCCGGGGATCCCCGCCGAGCACCTCCCGTTCCTGTTCGAGCGGTTCTACCGGGCCGACACGGCCAGGGCCCGCGGGGACGGGGGGACGGGGATCGGCCTGGCCATCGCCAGATCGGTGGTCGAGGCCCACGGCGGGAGGATCTGGGCCGACAGCGAGGTCGGCCGGGGGAGCACGTTCACGTTCGAGCTTCCCACCGCCCCCGCGGCGGTGACGTACCACGACGACAGGAGGATGCGGTGAAGCATGCGACCACGACCACGACGGTCACGCCGGACCGGCGACTCGCCTTCGTCGACCTGACCGACGACCTCCGGCGGGCCATCAAGGACTCCGGGGTGACCGACGGCGCCGCGATCGCGTTCTGCCCCCACACCACCTGCCAGCTCCTGGTCAACGAGTGGGAGGACGGGGCGATGGAGGACTTCCGGGCCCGCCTCACCGAGCTCGTTCCCGAGGACCGCTACTACGCGCACGACGACATGGAGCGGCGGACCCAGAACCTCCAGGAGGGGCACGAGCGCGAGAACGGCCACTCCCACGTGAAGCAGATGCTCCTCACCACCACGTCGCACGCGATCCCCGTGGCCGCCGGGGAGCCCCTCCTGGGCCAGTGGCAGCGCCTGATGCTCGTGGAGCTCGACGACCCCAAGGACCGCCAGGTCGTCTTCCACGTCTTCGGGTCGTAGCCTGGACGTGACGTGAGGAAGGACCTGCTGAACCCGAGCGCCGGACCGGCCGCCCCCCGCAGGGCGAGCCGGAAGATCCGCGTCGGCTGGGTCGAGGTGGGCGGCGACGCGCCGGTCCGCGTGCAGTCCATGACGACCACGAAGACCGCCGACGTCAACTCGACGCTCCAGCAGATGGCGTCGCTGGTCGCCGCGGGGTGCGAGATCGTCCGGGTGGCCGTTCCCCACTGGGAGGACGCCAGGGCCCTGAAGGAGATCGCGGAGCACGCCACGATCCCCGTGGTCGCCGACATCCACTTCCAGTGGAAGTACGCGATGGCCGCCCTGGAGGGCGGGATCCACGGCCTCCGCATCAACCCCGGGAACATCAAGCACCAGGACAAGGTCCGCCTGATCGCCCGGGAGGCCAAGGCCCGCGGCGTTCCGATCCGGATCGGCGTCAACGCGGGCTCGCTCGAGAAGGACCTCCTGGCCCGCCACGGCCGGCCCTCCGCCGAGGCCCTCGTGGAGTCGGCCCTGAACGAGGCCCGGATCCTCGAGGACGAGGACTTCTTCGACATCAAGATCTCGGTGAAGCACTCGAGCCCGGCGGAGATGATCCGGGCCTACCGCATGCTCGCCGAGAAGTGCGAGTACCCGCTCCACCTGGGGGTCACCGAGGCCGGACCCATGCCCGCCGGCGGCGTGAAGAGCGCGGTGGGCATCGGGACCCTCCTGGCCGAGGGGATCGGCGACACGATCCGCGTGTCCCTCACCGACGACCCCGTCGAGGAGGTCAAGGTGGGGAACTGGATCCTCGGGTCCCTGGGCCTCAAGAAGCGGGGCCTCGACCTGGTGGCGTGCCCGTCCTGCGGGCGGGCGGAGGTCGACGTGCTGGGCCTGACGAAGCGGGTCAACGAGGGCCTGGAGAGGGCCGGGCTGAAGGCCCCGATCCGCGTGGCCGTGATGGGCTGCGTGGTGAACGGCCCGGGGGAGGCCAGGGAGGCCGACCTGGGCATAGCCGCCGGGAAGGGCTACGGCCAGCTCATAGTGGAGGGCGTGGTCCAGGAGAACCGGATCCCCGAGGACCGGATAGTGGAGGTCCTCGTGGCCGAGGCCCGGAAGATGGCTGAGGCCCGCTCCGCGGCCGGTCCCGGCGACTAGTCCGTTACGGACTAGTCGCGATCTCGGCTCACCACCAGCTTCACGGGGAGGTCGAGCAGCGCCTCCGGGGCGTCGTCCCATCCCACCACGGTCTGGATCGGGTCGGGGTCCAGGCGCCCGGTGGCCATGAGGCCGAGTATGTCGGGCATCATCGAGCGGGCGTGGGGCCGGCCGGTCCTGAAGGTGATGCCCGACACGTACGCGTCGAGCAGCGGCATGGGCGTCTCGGGGAGGTAGTAGATCCCGACGCTGGTGCACACGCCGCCCGCCTCGGTGGAGCGGACCGCGCAGGCCAGGCCCTCGGGGTCGGCGCTGGCGTCGACGGTCACCGGGTACCGGTCCGGCATCCGGTGGGGGGGAGGACCCTCGATCGGGTTCGCTCCCAGCTCCCCGGCCAGCCGCCGCCGGGTGCCGCTCCGGTCCACGTAGTCGATCCGGCCGGCCCCCAGGGCCCTGGCGATCATCACGGCGTACAGCCCGATGGAGGGCGCCCCGCCCGACACGACCAGGACGTCCGCGCCCGGCCACTCCTCCAGCGCGGGGACGACCGTGCGCCAGGCGTCGGGGAGGTTGTCCGAGACGCTCGCCGCGCTCGCGGGGTCGATCCCGGGGGGGAGCGGGACCAGCATGTGCTCGGCGAAGGGGACGCGCAGGACGTCGGCCAGGGCGCCCGGCCATCCCCTCCCCAGCTCGCCCAGCCCGTACATCGACCCCTTGGGGACCGTCCGGCAGTGTGCGGTGAGGCCCCTCGAGCACCGTTCGCACGTCCCGCACGACGGCGAGAAGGGCACCGCCACCAGGTCGCCGGGGCGGATCGCGCCCACGTCGTCCCCGGTCTCGACGACCTCGCCGACGAGCTCGTGTCCCATCGGGAACGGGCCGGCCACGGGGAGGAGGCCCCGGACCAGGACCCGGTCGATGTCGCAGGCCGCCACGGCCAGGGGGCGGACCAGGGCGTCCGTCGACTCCTCGATCGAGGGGTCGTCGGCCTCCCGCCACTCCACCCGCCCCGGTTCGACGTAGACGACCTGCCGCATGCCGGGCCTCCTCAGCCGGCGGCATCCTAGCCCGGCGCCGTGGGGGCCGTTGCTATCCTGTCGCTCCCATGGCGCTCCCCACGCAGTCCGCCGACTTCCCGGCCTGGTACCAGGAGGTCGTGAAGCAGGCCGAGCTGGCCGAGCCGTCGCTGGCCAGGGGGACGATGGTGATCCGGCCCTACGGGTTCGCGATCTGGGAGAAGGTCCAGCGGGCCATCGACGACCGGATCAAGGCCACCGGCCACCAGAACCTCTACTTCCCTCTGTTCATCCCATACCGGCTCCTGGAGAAGGAGGCCGAGCACGTGGAGGGGTTCGCCCCCGAGGTGGCCGTGGTCACCCACGCCGGGGGGGAGGAGCTCGAGGAGCCCCTGGTGGTCCGGCCGACCTCCGAGACGGTGATCTGGGCCACGTACGCCCGGTGGATCCAGTCGTACCGGGACCTCCCGCTGCTCTACAACCAGTGGGCCAACGTGGTCCGCTGGGAGCTCCGCCCCCGGCTGTTCCTGCGGACCACCGAGTTCCTGTGGCAGGAGGGCCACACCGCGCACGAGACCGAGGACGAGGCCGTGGCCGAGGCCCGGTTGATCCTCGATCGCGTCTACCGGGAGGCCATGGTCGACGTGCTCGGGCTCCCCGTGCTGGTCGGGCGCAAGAGCGCGGCCGAGCGGTTCGCGGGCGCGGTGGAGACCTTCACGCTCGAGGGGCTGATGCGCGACCGCAAGGCCCTCCAGGCCGGCACGTCGCACTACCTGGGGCAGAACTTCGCCAGGGCCTACGGGGTGACCTTCCTGGGCCGCGACGGGAAGGAGCACCACGCCTACGCGACGTCGTGGGGGGCGTCGACCAGGCTGGTCGGGGGCGTGATCATGACCCACGGCGACGACCGGGGGCTCCGCCTCCCTCCCCGGCTGGCCCCGATCCAGGTCGTGGTGGTGCCCATCTACCGCTCCGACGACGAGCGGGGGAGGGTCCTGGGGGCCGCCGCGGCGATCCGGGAACGCCTGGACGGCGCGGGGATCCGGGTGCACGTCGACGACCGGGAGGAGCAGCGCCCCGGGTTCAAGTTCAACGAGTGGGAGCTGAAGGGGGTGCCGGTCCGCCTGGAGCTCGGGCCCCGCGACCTCGACGCCGACCAGGCCACGGTGGCCCGCCGGGACGGCGGGGGGAAGGAGGCCTGGCCGCTGGCCGGCCTCCCGGAGCGGCTGGTGACCCTCCTGGAGGAGGTCCAGCGCTCGCTGTTCGGTGACGCCGAGCGGTTCCGCGATGACCACACGTTCCGCCCGGGCTCCTACACGGAGATGGCCGAGCTCCTCGACGACCCCGGCGGTTTCATGCTGGCGCCGTGGTGCGGGGGGCCGGAGTGCGAGGCCAGGGTCAAGGCCGACACGAGGGCCACGATCCGGTTCCTGCCCCTGGACCCCGAGCCGGTCGAGGGGTCCTGCATCGTCTGTGGCTCCCCGGCCACCGAGACCGCCGCCTGGGCCCAGGCGTACTAGGGCGACGCGCGCCGTGCGGATGTCCCGGCTGTTCGCGCCGACCCTCCGGGAGGCTCCCGCCGAGGCCGAGGTGGCCTCGCACCGCCTCCTGGTCCGGGCCGGCCTGGCCCGCCAGCTGATGGCCGGCGTCTACACGATGCTCCCGCTCGGTCTCCGGACCCTGCGGAAGATCGAGGCCATCGTCCGGGACGAGATGGACGCCGCCGGGGCCCAGGAGCTCCGCATGCCCATCGTCGTTCCCTCCGAGCCCTGGAAGGCCACGGGGCGGTGGGAGGCCTACGGCGACCTGATGTTCAAGCTCGTGGACCGCCGCGAGCGGGAGCTCGGCCTGGGCCCCACCCACGAGGAGGTGATCACGCCGCTCGCCGCCGCGGACCTCCCCTCCTACCGCGACCTCCCCGTGAACCTGTACCAGGTCGGCTGGAAGTACCGGGACGAGCTCCGGCCCCGGTTCGGGCTGATCCGGGGCCGCGAGTTCCTCATGAAGGACGCCTACTCGTTCGACCGCGACGAGGAGGGCATGCGCCAGTCTTACCGGGCGATGTACGAGGCCTACCGGCGCGTCTTCGACCGCTGCGGCCTGGAGTACGTGGTGGTCGAGGCCGACCCCGGGCAGATCGGCGGCGGCGTGAACCACGAGTACATGGCCCTGGCCGAGGTGGGGGAGGACCTCTTCGTCCGCTGCGAGAACGACGACTACCTGGCCGACGTCGAGGCGGCCACGCCGGCCGCTCCACCCACGGCGGAGGGCCCCGGGGTGGCCGCCCTGGAGGAGGTCCACACGCCCGGCGCGGCCACGATCGACGCCGTGTCCTCGCTGCTCGGCCGCCCGCCCTCGCGGATGCTGAAGTGCATGCTCTACGCGGCCGGGGAGGCCGACGTGGCGGTGCTGGTCCCCGGCGACCGCGAGGTGAACGAGGAGAAGCTCGCCCGGCTGTACTTCCCCGTCCCGGTCAGTCCCTTCGGCGAGGCCGACTTCGCCCGCCGGGACCTCCCCCCGGGCTACGTCGGTCCCCAGGGCCTCCCGGCCGACGTCACGGTACTGGCCGATCCCTCGGTCCGGGCCGGGCGCGACTGGGTGGCCGGCGCCAACCGCCCGGACCACCACGTGACCGGGGCCAAACAGGGCCGGGACTTCCGCGTGGACCGGTTCGAGGAGCTCGTGCGGATCCGGGAGGGCGACCGCTGCCCCAACGACGGCGGCGAGCTGTCGATCGGCCGCTCGATCGTCGTCGGCCACATCTACCAGCTCGGGACGAGGTACTCGGAGCCCCTGGGGGCCACGTTCGCCGACGAGGACGGGACGGCCCGACCGTACCGGATGGGCAGCTACGGGATCGGGATCTCCCGGATCGTCGCGGCCGCGGTCGAGCAGCACCACGACGAGGCCGGGATCGCCTGGCCCCGGGCCCTGGCCCCGTACGAAGCGGTGGTCGTCCCCACGAACATGGACGTCCCCCGGGTGGTGGCCGCGGCGGAGCGCATCCACGGGGAGCTCACCGGGGCCGGGGTCGAGGCCGTCCTGGACGACCGGGAGGTGTCGGCCGGCGTAAAGTTCGCCGACGCCGACCTGATCGGCTTCCCGGTGCAGGTCACCGTGGGCCGGCGAGGGATCGAGGAGGGCGTGGCCGACCTCAAGGTCCGGGCCACCGGGGAGCGGTTCCGGGCTCCCCTGGAAGGGGCCGCGCGGGCCGCCCGGGACCTCCTGGCCGCGGCGCCCTGAACCGGCCCCCGCCTTGTGCGGGGGCCGCCGGGTGGGGCACGCTAGCCGCCAGGCCGCGGAGCGGGCTGCCGGAGAGGATCGCAATGGGCGCGCCGTAGGCGCACCGTAGCCGGGGGTGGCAGGGGGCGGAGCCCCTGCGATGGGAAGGGGTGAGGGCCATGGCCAAGCTCAGCGGGTGGAGGAAGATCGCCGGGGCGATGTGGGGGCCTCCCGACGACCCGCAGGTCTACGGGATCCTGGAGTTCGACGCGACCCCCGTGCTCTCGTTCATGGAGCGGGCCCGGGCGGCGGGGCACCGGGTCACCCCCACCCACCTGGTGGGCAGGGCCATCGCCATGGCCCTGCACGAGGTTCCCGACTTCAACGTCCGGATCCGGGGCTCGAAGGTCATCCCCCGGGAGACGGTGGACGTGTTCTTCATCGCCGCGGTCGAGGGGGGCCGGGAGCTCTCCGGGGTCCGGGTGGACCGCTCCGACGAGAAGCCCGTGGTCGAGATCGCCGACGAGCTCCGCGAGCGGGCCACGCGCATGAAGGAGGGCGACGACGAGGAGTTCGCCAAGACCAAGAAGACGATCGCCGCGATGCCCCGGCGGCTCCTCCGGCCGGCGATGCGCTTCTCGGCCTGGATGTCTGGGGACCGGAACAGGAGCATCAAGCTGCTCGGGGTGAAGGCCAGCCCGTTCGGGAGCGCCATGGTCACGTCGATCGGCATGTTCGGCATCCCCCAGGGGTTCGCCCCGCTGGCCCGGTTCTACAAGATGCCCCTGCTGGTCCTGGTCGGCGAGATCCACGACAGGCCCTGGGCGGTGGACGGCCGGGTGGAGATCCGCCCGGTGCTGCCGCTCACCGCCACGATCGACCACCGCTACGCCGACGGGTGGCACATCAGCCAGCTGATCAAGCCGTTCAACGCGTACCTGGAGGACCCGTCGGCCTTCGAGCCGCCGCTCCCCGAGGCGGGCGTCGGCGAGGCCGCGGAGGCCGCGGCCGACGCGAACGCGGGACCGACCCCCGAGACCGAGGCTCCCGAGTTGCAGCCCGGCCGGGCCGGCCCGTAGGCTCGCCGACGTGACCCGCAGGACCCCCACCGAGCTCCGCCGCTTCGTGATGCTCCGCCCCGACGTCGAGGCGGTGCTCGAGCGCTGCGGCCGGGAGACCTTCGACCTGATCCTGGCCGACGTCCACGGGAACTGGACCCGGTGGGTCGTGGTCTCGCCCGAGGAGGCCCGGGCCTACTGCGAGGAGCTGGGGATCCCCATGCACGAGGGGTGGGAGGACGGCGCGCGGGTCACCCAGCGGATGAACCGCCGCGACCACTGGAACGAGCCCGGCGGCCAGCAGCGCGCCCTGTAGCTCCCTCCGCTTGCTGGGCCTCACGATCCGACCGCCCCCGTCGGGGGTCTTCGTCGGCGCGTATACTTTGCATCCGAGGGCGAGGCGGTGACGGAAGTGGGCGTCGGCCCACTTTATTTTTCCCCGCCGCAGGCGGGGGCTCGCCCGCGGTGGAGGTTCGAGCAAGAGGAACGGGGCGATGGAGGTCGAGGCGCTGGTCCGGCCGGTCGTGGAGTCGGCGGGGCTGGAGCTCGTCGAGGTCGGGTTCCGCACCGAGGGCGGCCGCCGGGTCCTCCGGGTGATGGTGGACCGGGACGGAGGGGTCGACCTCGACACGATCGCCCGGGCCTCCGAGCGGATCTCCCGGCGGCTCGACCTGGAGGACTTCGCCCCGGGGGCGTACACCCTCGAGGTGAGCTCCCCCGGCGTCGAGCGGCCCCTCCGCTCGCCCGGGGACTTCGCCGGGCGGGTCGGCGAGAAGGTGAAGGTGAAGACGACGGAGGCCGTCGACGGGTCCCGGTCCCACTCGGGGACCCTGTTGGCGGCCGACGACGAGGGCATCACCGTGGCCACGGAGTCCGGCGAGCGCCGGATCCGGCACGGGGAGGTAGCCTCGGCACGCACGGTCTTCGAATGGGGACCAGCG
>JACQTL010000287.1 GCA_016210805.1 Actinomycetota bacterium
GAGGTCACGACCCCGCCCAGCGAGATCACGGCCACCTCGGTCGTGCCCCCGCCGATGTCGACGCTCCTGTTCCCGGTGGGCTCGTGGATCGGGAGCCCGGCCCCGATCGCGGCGGCCATGGGCTCCTCGATGATGTAGGCCCGTCGGGCCCCCGCGGAGATCGTGGCCTCCTCGACGGCCCGCTGCTCCACGCCGGTGATCCCGGAGGGCACGCACACGACCACCCGGGGCTTGGCCAGCAGGCGGCGGTGGTGCACCTTCTGGATGAAGTACTTGAGCATCTTCTCGGTCACGTCGAAGTCCGCGATCACGCCGTCCTTCAGGGGGCGGACGGCGCGGATGTGGGAGGGGGTCCGCCCGATCATGCGCTTGGCCTCGGTCCCCACGGCCAGGATCGCCCCGTTCAGAGTGTTGATGGCCACCACGGAGGGCTCGTTCAGGACGATGCCCCTTCCGCGAACGTAGACGAGCGTGTTAGCGGTTCCCAGGTCGACCGCCATGTCGCGGCCCAGGAAACCGGTGATCCCCTCACCGCGCGGGTTGGGGGATGAGAACAGCGCTCTTCGAACCCTCTCGGCCATGGGTTGTGGGCTCTTTGTACAGGGTCGGCCGAGGCATGGCAACCAACGCAAGGCGAGGATGGCGCTCTTTCTGCTCCTCCGGCTGCTCCTCCGGGGTCCTCCGGGGTGGGGAGAACGGGGGATGTAACCGCCGGAGGGCCCCCCGAGTCATACCCGGTGTGACGCCGCACGCGAAGGGGTGGGGGCGTGTGACGGTTGCCGTCCTGTTCCCCGGTCAAGGTTCGCAGTTCGCCGGAATGGCGGAGCCCTGGGCTTCGCACCCGGCGGGCCGAGCCGTGCTCGACGAGGCCTCGGAGGTGCTGGGCCTAGACGTCGTGGAGACCTGCCGCGACGAGGAGGCCCTGGCCACCACCGAGCTCGTGCAGCCGGCCATCTTCGCCTGCGACCTCGCCGCCCACCGCGTGCTGGTGGCCGAGGGGATGCGCTTTTCCGCCGCGGCCGGCCACTCGCTCGGCGAGTTCGCCGCCCTGGTCGCCGCCGGCGTCCTGGACCTCCGGCCGGCCCTGGAGCTCGTCGTGGAGCGGGGCCGGGCCATGGAGGAGGCCGCCCGGTCGGCCCCCGGGGCGATGACCGCGCTGATCGGCCTCTCGTCCGAGGAGGCCGCGGAGCTCTGCGCGATCGCCGGGCGGGGCGGCGTCCTGGAGGTGGCCAACGAGAACGGCCCCAGCCAGGTCGTGCTGTCCGGCTCGGTGGCCGCGATCGAGCGGGCCGAGGAGCTGGCCAGGACGCGCCGGGCCCGGGCCATCCGCCTGCGCGTGGCCGGGGCGTTCCACTCGCCCCTCATGCGTCCGGCCCTGCAGCGCGTGCGGGAGGCCATCTCGCACCTGGAGTTCCACCCGCCCCGGTTCGACGTGGTCCCGAACGTGAGCGGCCGCCCCACCCGCGAGCCGCTCGCCATGCGGGATCTGCTCAGCCGGCACCTCATCTCCCCCGTCCGGTGGGAGCGGAGCGTTCGGGCCATGCACCGGGGCGGTGTGGACACCTTCGTCGAGGCGGGCCCCGGGGACGTGCTGACCAAGCTCGTCCGCCGGATCCTGCCCGAGGCCACCGCGGTGGCCGTCGGCTCGCCCGACGCGGCCGCCGGCCTGGCCGGTTCCCTGGAGAAGGCGAGCTAGAGGACATGGACGGGACCAAGTCTTCCCCGGTGCTCCCCCGCACGGACGGCGAGCACGGCGCCCTGCCGATCACGGTCGTGGTGGCGCCCACCGCCGGCCGCCTGCGCATCCTGCCGCCCCGGCGCTTCTACCGGGGGCGGGAGTGGGTGGAGGCCGGGCAGCCCATCGTCCGGATCGAGCGGGGCAGCCAGGCCGACACCGTGGTCTCGCCGGTCGGAGGGCGCTTCGGCGGCGTCATCGGCCGGGAGGGAGAGCCGGTCGCCGCCGGGCAGCCCGTCGCGTGGGTCGAGCCGGCCGGGGAGGACGGCGCGTGACGGCGCCCCCCCGCCGCCACGCCACGATCGCGGGGACAGGGGTCGCGCTCCCCGACCGCGTCGTGCCCAACAGCTTCTTCGAGGGGCTCGTCGAGACCTCGGACCAGTGGATCGTCGAGCGGACCGGGATCCGCGAGCGCCGGTTCGCCGCCGAGGGCCAGGCCACGTCGCACCTGGCCTCGGCCGCCGGCCGGAGGGCCCTGGAGGCCGCCGGCCTGGCCCCCGAGCAGGTCGACCTCCTCATCGTGGCAACGCTGACCCCGGACCGCCCGCTGCCCTCGGCGGCCGTGATGGTCCAGGCTGCCCTGGGGCTCTCGTGCCCGGCCTTCGACGTGAACGCGGCCTGCGCGGGCTTCTCCTACGCCACGGCCGTGGGCACGTCGATGATCGAGTCGGGGGGCGCGGAGAACGCCCTGGTGATCGGAGCCGAGGTCCTGTCCCGGGTCCTGAACCTGACCGACCGGACCACCTGCGTCCTGTTCGGGGACGGGGCGGGGGCGGCGGTCCTGATCCCCTCCGACGAGCCCGGCGTCCTGGCCTCGGCGCTGCACGCCGACGGGACCAAGGCCGATCTCCTCACGATCCCCGCCGGGGGCACGGAGCGGCCCCTGTCCCCCGAGCGGATCGCCGCCCACGAGGGCACGATCCACATGGAGTCGGGCCGCGAGGTGTTCCGCAGGGCGGTGACCGACATGACGTCGACCTGCCGCGACCTGCTCGACAAGGCCGGCCTGTCCCCCGACGACGTCGACCTCCTCATCCCCCACCAGGCCAACGCCCGCATCGTGGCCTCGGTCGGCCAGCGCCTCGGCATCCCGCCGGAACGGTCCGTGCTCGACATGGAGGAGGTCGGGAACACCTCCGCGGCGTCGATCCCGATCGCCCTGGACCGGGCCTGGCGGGCCGGGCGGATCCATCCGGGCGACGTCGTCCTCCTGGCCTCCTTCGGCGCGGGACTCACCTGGGGCGCTACGCTCGTCCGATGGACGGCACCCGCCCCGAGGGCATGAGGGTCGCGCTCGTCACCGGGGCCTCCGGGGGGATCGGGCGGGCCTGCGCGGTCTCCCTGGCCGAGGACGGCTGGGCGGTGGCCGTCGGCTACCGGAGCAGCGAGGCCGCCGCCCGCGAGACCCTCCAGGCGGTGGAGGAGGCCGGGGGCAAGGGCACCGTGGTCCGCCTGGACGTCACCGACGAGGGCGGGGTCCGGGAGGCGTTCCGGACCGTTGCCGAGGACCTCGGGCCGGTCGCCGGGCTCGTCAACAACGCGGGGATGTCCCGCGACGGGCTGGCGATTCGCTACCCGACCGCGGCGTTCGACCGGACGATGGAGACGAACGCGAGGGGCGCGTTCCTGTGCAGCCGGGAGGCGCTCAGGGACATGCTCCGCTCCCGGTGGGGCCGTATCGTGAACGTGTCGTCGGCGGTGGCCCTGCGGGGGAACCCGGGGCAGGTGGCCTACGCGGCGTCGAAGGCGGCGATGATCGGGATGACCCGGTCCCTGGCCCGGGAGGTCGGGAGCCGGGGCATCACGGTGAACGCCGTCTGCCCGGGGGTCGTGATCACGGACATGACCGAGGGCCTCCCCGACGAGCGGATCGCCGCGCTCGTGGGGAACACGCCGGCCGGCCGGCCGGGGACCCCCGCCGAGGTGGGGGCCGCCATCCGGTTCCTCCTTTCGGAGGAGGCCGGGTACGTGAACGGGGCCGTGCTGGCCGTGGACGGCGGGCTCACGGCGTGACGGGGGTGGCCGGCGAGGCGAACCCCGCCGGCGCCGGGAACGAAGGACGACCGAGAAGGATGAAGGAGAAGGAGGAAGGGATGGACAGGCAGGAGATGGAGGCGAAGGTCCGAAAGGTCCTGGCCGAGCAGCTGGCCGTGGACGAGTCCCAGGTCACGCCGCAGGCCAGGTTCGCGGAGGACCTCAACGCCGACTCGCTGGACCTCACCGAGGCGGTCCTCGCGCTCGAGGACGAGCTGGGCGTCGAGATCCCCGAGGAGGACATGGAGGGCGTCGCGACGGTCGGCCAGGCCATCGAGCTGGTCGCGTCGAAGCTCGGTGTCGCCGTTGCCTGAGCGCCGCGTCGTCGTCACCGGCATCGGGCCGGTGACGCCGGTCGGCACGGGCGTCGAGGAGTTCTGGGACGCCCTGGTCTCGGGCCGGTCGGGCATCGCCCCGATCGAGCGTTTCGACGCGTCCGACCTTCCCGTGCGCATCGCCGGGGAGGTCCGGGGCTTCGAGCCCACGGACTGGATGGAGGCCAAGGAGGCCAAGCGGACCGACCGCTTCACCCAGTTCGCAGTGGCCGCGGCCCGGCTGGCCTGGGAGGACGCCGGGAAGCCCGACGTGGCCTCGGACCGGGCCGGCGTGATCGTCTCGACGGGCATCGGCGGCCTCGAGACCCTGCTGGCCCAGCACGTCGTGCTCCTGGAGCGGGGGCCGGGACGGGTGAGCCCGTTCATGGTCCCGGGCCTCATGGCCAACGCGGCCGCCGGGCAGGTGGCCATGAGCCTCGGCCTGACCGGGCCGAACACCTGCATCGTCACGGCCTGCGCCGCCGGGGCCCACGCGATCGGCGAGGCGTACAGGTGGATCAGGGAGGGCGGCGCCGAGCTCATGCTGGCCGGCGGGGCGGAGGCGGCCACGATGCCCCTCACCCTGGCCGCGTTCGCCCAGATGCAGGCCCTGACCAAGAACCCGGACCCCGAGACGGCCAGCCGGCCGTTCGACGCCCAGCGCGACGGGTTCGTCCTGTCCGAGGGGAGCTGCGTGCTCGTCCTGGAGACCCTCGACCGGGCCATGGAACGGGGAGCGCCGATCTACGCCGAGGTGGCCGGGTACGGGGCCTCGGCCGACGCGTTCCACATCACGCAGCCGGAGCCGGAGGGCAGCGGGGCGGCCCTGGCCATCCGCCGGGCCCTGGCCGACGCCGGGGAGGAGCCGTCGGCGGTCGGCTACGTGAACGCCCACGGGACCTCCACCCCCCTCAACGACGCCGCCGAGACCAGGGCCATCAAGGCCGCGCTGGGGGAGGCCGCCCGCACGGTGGCCGTCTCCTCCACCAAGTCCATGACCGGGCACCTCCTCGGGGCGGCGGGGGCCGCCGAGGGGGCCGCGACCGCTCTGGCCCTCCGCGACGGGATCCTCCCCCCGACGATCCACTACCGCACGCCCGACCCCGACTGCGACCTCGACTACGTCCCGAACGAGGCTCGCCGGGCCGACGTGGCGCTGGCCCTGTCGAACTCCTTCGGGTTCGGGGGCCAGAACGCGGTGATCGCATTCCGCCGCGTCGCCTGACGTGGCCCTCGCTTCCCGCCTCCGGGCCCCGGGTGAGAGACTTCCCACCGTGGCGCTCCAGTGCGGCGCGTGCGGGAAGGAGAACTCCGACGACGCGAGGTTCTGCAGGCACTGCGGGACGATCCTCGGAGGTCTCCCCGCGACGGCGGGGCCCTCCGCGGGCCCATCGCCCGAGCCCCTGGGTTCAGTCGAGGAGCCGGGCGAGCGGGGCTCCGACCTGGCCACGATCCCGGAGGAGGACACGTCCCGGACGGCGGCGGGCCCCTTCCTGGTGACGCATCGGGGGACGGTGTACGGGCTGGGGCACGGCCCCGGGTTCTACGGCATCTGGGACCTCACGGAGGGCGGTCCCCCCGTGGTCTGGTTCGACCGCAGCCCCCTGGGATGGTCGGGCGCGTGGCGGCGGTTCCGGGAGCTCGAGGCGCTGGGCCGGGGGGCCCGGTGGCGGGGGACGGAGCCGGGCTGGGTGATCCTCCACCTCGTCATGGGGGCCACGATATGGCTCGGCCAGGCGGGGCTCACCGCCGTGGCCCTCCTCATCGCCGGGCGCCTGGGGGGGCTGGACTCGATCTCGCCGGTCGCTCAGACCGCGCTCGGAGCGACGGCCTTCGGGGCGCTGGTCTCCGCGATCGCGGGCTGGCTGCTGTTCGTCTACCTCCGCCGCCCGCTCCGTGCCCGCCTGGTCGCGGTGCTGGGCCCGGTGCTGGCCGGGGTGGTCGCGCTGGTGGTCGTGGCCCTGAACGTGACACCCCCGGGATGAACTCGGGGTTGAGTGGCGCCCGGCGAGCGGGCGCCCGTGAGAACGAAGGAGGGGTCGGATGATGCAGAGGGAGTCCGGCTCGGGGGGAACGACCCCCGGGCTCGTGACCCTGGCGGGCGGGGTGCTGGTTGTGATCAGCGTCTTCCTGCCCTGGGTGACCGTCGACTTCGGCGAGCTGGGGAGCCTGAGCGCCAAGGGCATCGACCTCGACGACGGCAAGATCGCGCTCGTGTTCGGGATCATCGTGGCCGCCTCGGGCAGCGTGATGATGGCTCGCCGGACCCGCGGCCTCCTGCTCGGGTTCGGGATCACGGCGCTGGTGTTCGGCGCGCTTCAGGCGCTCTTTTCCGTGATCGACCTGTCCGACGTGTCCGGGGAGGCCGGGATCGGATTCGGCCTGTACCTCACGCTCCTCGGGAGCGTGGCCGGCGGGATCGGCGGGGTCCTGGGGATCGTGGCCGCCCGGAAGCTGCCCAGGGCCGCCGCCATGGCCGCGCCCGCGGGCATCCCCCCACCGCCCGCTCCGCCGGCCCCGCCGGCGTCTGGCCCGATGGGAGGCCCGCCTCCCCCACCGCCCGCGGAAGGGAGCGGCCCCACCGCGTAGGGCTGGACCCCGATCGACCGAACCACCGGCTCCGACGACCGGCCGGGGGGGCGCGGATGTGTGCCTTTTGCGGGGTTAGGGGAGAGATGTAAGAGTCGTCCCCTAACTGCACGGGAAAGGCGGACACCATGCAGACGTCCTCGCGTCCCACCCGGCCGTTCGGAGCGGCCGCCGTCGCGGTCGTCGGAGGGACCCTCGGCATCGTGTCGGGGTTCCTCCTCTGGGTCCGGGCATCCGCCGAGGGCGAGGTGCTCGAGGCCAAGGGCCTCGAGCTGGACGTGGGCCTCGGTGCGGTCGCGCTGTCCGGCCTGGGGATCCTGGCCGGGATCTTGCTCTTCGCGTTGTCGGGCCGGACGGGCCGCCGGGCGTGGGGCATCGTGGCCCTGGTCACGGGCGCCCTGGTCGCGCTCGTGGGGATCTACGCGTCCTTCATCACCAAGGACTTCATCGGCAGCTACGGCTGCAGCGCGTTCGTCGAGCAGTTCACCCAGGAGGGGCTCACCGAGGAGTCCTGCGAGGCGTTCCTCCCCGGGGCCCTGGAGCTCCCGGGCGTGGAGACGTCGGCCCAGCCCGGCTCGTACCTGGTCCTCGGAGGCGGGGTGCTGATCCTGGTCGGCGGGGTCCTGGGAACCGCGTCCGCCGGGAGGGTCCCGCCGAAGGGCGCGGGGCACGCACCCGGCGTCGCCCCGCCTCCGGCGGCCGCCGCTCCTCCCCCGCCCGCTCCCCCGGCGGAGCCGGCCGGACCACCACCCCCCACCGGGCCCGCCTCCGGCGCCATGGGGACGCCCTCGCGTGAGGAGGAGGAGGGCGGCCAGCGGCCGCCTCCCGGCATCACCTAGGGATCGCCCGGCCCGAAGAACAGCTCGAGCTCGCGCCTCGCCGACTCCGGCGAGTCGCTCCCGTGAACCAGGTTCTCGGTGATCACCGTCCCGAAGTCGCCCCGGATCGTGCCCGGCGGGGCCGTGGCCGGGTCGGTGGGACCCATCAGGGTCCGGAGCACCGACACCGCCCGCTCCCCGACCACCCGGGCCACGACGACGTCGCCCGAGGTGATGAAGTCCACCAGCTCCCCGAAGAACGGCTTGTCGCGGTGCTCCGCGTACTGCTCCTCGGCCAGGGCCCGGTCCACCCGGTCCATGCGCAGCTCCGCGATCCGGAGGCCCTTGGCCTCCACGCGGCGGAGGACCTCGCCGGTGAGGCCCCGGCGCACGCCGTCGGGCTTCACGATCAGCAGGGTGTGCTCTTCGGCCATCGCTCGAGCCTTTCGCTAACGGTCAGTCCAGCAGATGGGTGCGGGCGTCCGCGACAGTGTAGAGAGAGCCCGTCACGAGCAGCAGGTCTCCCTGCCCGGCCTCGGCCAGGGCGGCGTCGACGGCCTCCCCCACCGAGCCGAAGCTGTCCGCCGTGAGACCCGCCTCCTCGCAGGCCCGGGCCACGACCTCCGGCGGGGCGGTGCGGGCCGCCCGCGAGTGGGGGGCCACGAAGGCCCGGTCGGCCAGGGCGGCCAGGGGGCCCACCACGCCCGGAACGTCCTTGTTCGCGGAGACGCCGAGCACGAGGAGGAGGCGATCCCAGGCGAACGCCTCGGGCAGGGTCCCGGCCAGGGCCATCGCGGCCGCGGGGTTGTGGGCGCCGTCCAGCACGACCAGGGGGCGGCGGCGGGCCACCTCCAGGCGTCCGGGGACGGCCGCGCCCTCCAGGGCCCTCCTGACGGCGGGCTCGGAGAGGGCCCGGCCCAGGAGGGCCTCCAGGGCCACCACGGAGGCCCCGGCGTTCCTGGCCGCGTGCTCCCCGAAGAGCGGGAGGAGGAGGTCCTCGTATGCGGCGTGCCGCCCCCGGACCGTGACCACCTGGCCCCCGATCCCCGGTCGCCGCACGTCCACGGTCCAGTCCCTGCCCTCCAGGAGCAGGTCGGCCTCGTACTCGCGGCAGCGGTCCTCGATCACGGCCAGGGCCTCGGGGGGCTGCTCCCGGACCACGGCCGCCTTCCCCGGCTTCACGATCCCGGCCTTCTCGGTGGCCACCTCGGCGACGGTGGACCCGAGCTCGGGATGGTCGAGCGCGATCGGGCACAGCACGGCCACGTCCCCGGCCACCAGGTTCGTGGCGTCCCAGGTGCCCCCCATGCCCACCTCGAACACCCCCAGCGCCACGGGCCGGTCGGCGAACCACAGGTAGGCCAGGGCGGTCAGGGCCTCGAAGTAGGTCACCCGCTCGCCGCCCCGGGCGTCCACCGTGCGCAGGTAGGGCAGCAGGCGCTCGTACTCCTCGGCGAGATCGTCGTCGGCGATCGGCTCCCCGCACACGGACAGCCGCTCGGTGACCGAGACCAGGTGGGGAGAGATGAACGCGCCGGCCACCAGGCCGTGCTCGCAGGCCAGGCGGGCCACCAGCAGCGCCGTGGTGGTCTTCCCGTTGGTCCCCGTGACGTGGACGGTCGGATAGGCGAGCTCGGGGTGGTCCATCAGCTCGGCGAGGGCCGAGATCCGGGAGACGTCGGGGACCATCCGCTCGGGCTGGCGACCCTCGAGCTCGGCCAGGACGGCGTCGACGTCCACGCGTCTAGGAGGCCGTCCGGCCGAGCTGCTCGAGCTCGGCGACCAGGGCGGACTCCTCCTCGCGCAGCGCGTCCGCGGCGGACCGCTCCCTGTCCACGACCTCCGGCGCGGCCTTCCCCAGGAACCCCGGGTTGGCCAGCTTCCGGTCGCGCCGCTCCAGCTGCTCCCGGACCTCGGCCAGCTTCTTGCGCTTGCGGGCAACGATGGGTCCCACGTCGAGGTCGGGGGGGAGCTCGAGCCGCGAGGTGGCTCCGTCGAGCTCCGCGAAGCCCAGCCCGGCCCCGGTGAGCCGCTCGACGTCCTCCCGGAGCGGCTCGACGACGGCCCGGCGGGACCGGTCGACCAGGGCCCGGGCCCTGGTCCCCGGGGGGAGGACCGCGAGCAGGCCCCGGACCTCCGACACCAGGCCCTGGAGGGAGCCGAACCTGTCCTCCACCTTTGGGTCCGCGTGGGGCTCGTGGGGCTCGGGCCACGGGGCGACCACGATCGACTCCCCCACGTCGAACCGCTGCCAGATCTCCTCGGTCACGAAGGGCATCAGGGGGTGGAGGAGGCGGAGGGTCCGCTCCAGGACCCAGGCCAGGACCGCGGAGGAGTCCGCCCGCTCGTCGGGGGAGCCGTTCAGGCGGGCCTTCTCCAGCTCGAGCCCCCAGTCGCAGTACTCCGACCACAGGAACCGGTGGAGCGACTGGGCGGCGTCGGCCGGCCGGTACTCCTCGTAGGCCCGGTCGGCATCGGCCCTGGCCGTCTCGTGGCGGGACAGCAGCCACCTCTCGGCCAGGGTCCACCGCTCGGCGGGGGGGAGCTCCGGCGCGCCGCCGGGGTGGGCGGAGAGGACGAGGCGGGCGGCGTTCCAGATCTTGTTGGCGAAGTGCCGGCCGGCCTCGATGGCCTCCTCGGCCAGGGGCAGGTTCTGCTGCTCGGGACCGGCCATCCGCATCAGGGCGAACCGGAGGCCGTCGGCCCCGTACCGCTCGATCATGTCGAGCGGGTCGATCACGTTGCCCAGCGACTTGCTCATCTTGCGTCCCACGTGGTCCCGGACCAGCCCGTGGATCACCACGTCGGCGAAGGGGACGGGGTCGCCCGTCCTGGTGGCCTGGGGAGCGACCAGGTGCATCCCCGACATGACCATCCGCGCAACCCAGAGGTAGAGGATCTCGTACCCGGTGACCAGGGCGGTGGTCGGGTAGAAGTAGGCCAGGTCCTCGGTCTCGTCGGGCCAACCCAGCGTGGAGAACGGCCAGAGCTGCGACGAGAACCACGTGTCCAGGACGTCGGGGTCCTGCTCCAGGTCCGTCTGCCCGCACTCCGGGCAGGCCTCGGGGTCCAGGGCCGCGGCGAACTCGTGCCCGTCGGGGCAGTACCACACCGGGATCCGGTGCCCCCACCACAGCTGGCGGGAGATGTTCCAGTCCCTCAGGTTGTCGAGCCACTCCGTGTAGTTCCGCCGCCACCGCTCCGGGTAAAAGCGCATCCTGCCGTCCTCGGCGGCCCGGCGCGCCGGACCGGTCAGCCGGCTCACGGCCACGAACCACTGCTTCCCCGAGAGCCAGGGCTCGATCTCGCTCCGGCACCGGTAGCAGTGCCCGACCACGTGCAGGTA
>JACQTL010000269.1 GCA_016210805.1 Actinomycetota bacterium
CTCCTCGATGGGGTGCTCCCGCGCCCGGCGCCGCATCGCCAGGAACGCGGGGAAGCCCGCCTGGGCCTCCTGGATCCATTCGGTGGCGAAGCTGCCGTCGCGGATCTCGTGGAGGATCCGTCGCATCTCGCGCCGGCTCTTTTCTCCCACGACCCGCCGGCCCCGCGTGTAGTCCCCGTACTCGGCGGTGTCCGACACCGAGTGCCGCATCCAGGGGAAGCCGCCCTCGTACAGGAGATCGACGATGAGCTTGAGCTCGTGGAGGCACTCTAAGTAGGCCACCTCGGGCTGGTAGCCCGCGGCCACGAGGGTGTCGTAGCTCGCGTGGACCAGCTCCGAGACACCCCCGCAGAGCACCGTCTGCTCGCCGAACAGGTCGGTCTCGGTCTCCTCGGCGAAGGTGGTCTCGATGATCCCGGCCCGGGCGCATCCGATCGCGGCCCCGTAGGCGAGGGCCCGGGCCCTGGCCGTGCCCGTCGCGTCCTGGTGCACCGCCACGAGCGCCGGGGTGCCCCGCCCCTCCTGGTAGGTCCGTCTGACGAGGTGGCCGGGAGCCTTGGGGGCGATCATGGCGACGTCGATCCCCTCGCCCGGCCGGATCTGCCCGAAGTGGACGTTGAAGCCGTGGGCGAACATC
The DNA here is from genome assembly GCA_016210805.1 of Actinomycetota bacterium. Taxonomy (GTDB): domain Bacteria; phylum Actinomycetota; class UBA4738; order UBA4738; genus JACQTL01. The sequence goes on from JACQTL010000269.1 coordinate 638, forward strand.
AGCAGGCTGCCCGGCCGGAGGTGGGGGTCGATGGCCTCACGGTACAGCCCCGCCTGAAGGGTGTCGGGGACCAGCACGGACACCACGTCCGCCTCCTCCACCGCCTCGCCCACCTCGGAGACGCGGAGCCCGGCCTCCTCCGCCCTGGTCCAGGACTTGGACCCGGGCCGTAGGGCGACGCTCACCTCGACCCCCGAATCCCGGAGGTTCAGGGCGTGCGCGTGCCCCTGGCTCCCGTAGCCCAGGACCGCCACGCGCTGTCCGTCGAGGGCTCGACGGTCGACCTCTCGCTCGTAGTGGATCGTCGCCATCCCTGCTCGTCCTCCTCCCACGGCCTATGAGGCCGCCTCGCGCCGGGGGGACCGCGACACCCGCTCCCGGATGCCCCTCTCCCCACGGGCCAGCGCCAGCCGACCCGTCCGCGCCATCTCCACGATCCCGAAGTCCTCGAGCAGCTCCCGCAGCGCCTCGATCTTGGCCGGGTCCCCGGCGGACTGGACCGTCATCGTGCCGTGGGTGACGTCCACGACCTGGGCCCGGAACACCTCCGCGATCTCCATGAGCCGCGGCCTCGAGTCTCCGTGCGCTCGAACCTTGAACAGCGCGAGCTCCCGCTCCACGGCCTCGTTCGCGTCGAGCTCGAGCACCTTGATCACGTTGATCAGCTTGTTGAGCTGCTTCACGACCTGCTCGAGGGGCTTGTGCCCGACGTCCACCACCACCGTCATCCGCGAGAGCCCGGCCTCCTCGGTGGGCCCCACCGCCAGGGAGGAGATGTTGAACCCGCGGGCCGCGAACAGGTTCGCCACGCGGGCCAGGACCCCGGGGCGATCCTCGACCAGCACCGAGAGCGTGTGACTGCTCATGCGATCGGTGCCTCGGCCGGGTCGTCGACAGGTGTTGCCTCGTTCGGTCCGAGGATGATCTCGTCGTTGGACGCCCCCGCAGGGACCATCGGGAAGACCATCTCCCGCGGGTCGCAGCGGAAGTCGATCACGACGCTTCGGTCCTCCACGGACAGGGCCTTGTCGATCACCGCATCCACTTCGTCCGGCGACTCGGCCCTCAGCCCCACCGCGCCGTAGGCCTCGGCGAGCGCCACGTAGTCGGGGACGTCGTGCGACAGGTACACCTGCGAGTACCGCTCGTTGTAGAAGAGCTCCTGCCACTGGCGGACCATGCCGAGGTGGGCGTTGTTCACGATGGCCACCGTGATCGGGATGCCCTCGGTGGTGGCGGTGGCCAGCTCCTGGGCGGTCATCTGGAAGCACCCGTCGCCGTCGATGGCGATGACCCGTTCGTCCGGCCGGCCGACCTTGGCCCCGAGGGCGGCGGGGACGGCGAAACCCATCGTGCCCAGCCCGCCGGAGTTGATCCACGTCCTGGGGCGGTCGAACCGCCAGAACTGCGAGGCCCACATCTGGTGCTGCCCGACCCCGGCCACCACGATGGCCTCTCCCCCGGTGGCCTGATGAAGACGCTCCACCACGAGCTGCGGCTTCAGCAGGCCGTCGTCCTCCTGCCGGTAGCGCAGGGGGAACCGGCGCCTCCACTCGTCCAGGGTGGCCAGCCAGGCCCGCCGGTCGGGCGGCCCGCCGCTCTCCTCCTGGCGGCGCTCGAGCTCGTCGGCGAGCTGGCGTATCACCTCGGCGGCCTGACCCACGATGGGGACGTCGGCCTTGCGGTTCTTGCCTATCTCCGCCGGATCGACGTCCACGTGGATCACCTTCGCGTGGGGTGCGAAGGTCGCCAGGTTGCCGGTGACCCGGTCGTCGAAGCGAGAGCCGAGGGCGATGAGCAGGTCGGTCCGTTGCATCGCGGTCACCGCCGTGTACGAGCCGTGCATCCCCGGCATCCCCAGGCAGAGGGGATGCGAGTCGGGGAAGGCGCCCCGGGCCATCAGCGTCGTCACCACCGGCAGTTCGCCTCCGGTGGCCAGCCGGAACAGGTGCCGGGTGGCCTCCTCGGCGTCACCCTTCAGGACGCCGCCCCCCGCGTAGACGACCGGGCGCTCGGAGGCCAGGATCAGCGCCACGGCCTCGCGCACCTGCCTCGGGTTCCCCCGCGTGGTCGGGCGGTAGCCCGGGAGGTCGACACGCTCCGGCCACCTCCATGCGAGGTCCTGGAGCAGGACGTCCTTGGGGATGTCGACCAGGACCGGCCCGGGGCGCCCGGTCGTGGCTATGTGGAAGGCCTCTTGGATGACCCGGGGCAGGTCCTCCGCCTCGGTCACCAGGTAGTTGTGCTTGGTCACCGGGATCGTGATCCCGGTGATGTCCGCCTCCTGGAACGCGTCGTTGCCGACGACCGCCGTGGGGACCTGCCCGGTGATCGCAACGACCGGAACGGAGTCCATCTTGGCGTCGGCCAGGGCGGTGACCA
>JACQTL010000280.1 GCA_016210805.1 Actinomycetota bacterium
GGGCACTACGGGGGCAAGGGGAGCGATGCCCACAAGGCCACGGAGATCGGTGACACCGTCGGCGACCCGTTCAAGGACACGGCCGGCCCCGCGCTGAACCCGCTGATCAAGGTGATGAACCTGGTCGCCCTCCTGATCGCTCCGCTCGTCGTGGCGTTCGCCGACGACACCGGGATCCGTGTGGCCATCGGGGCCGCGGCGGTCGTCGTCCTGGGGGGGATGATCTGGTACTCGAAGTCCCGGCGGGGTATCGGGCTCATGAGCGAGGAACCGGTTCCCGAGGCGCGGCAGGTAGACGAGCTGGCCTCGGGCGCCCAGGAGCGCTAGGGGAAGGACGTGCCGCTCAACGGCATGGAGGACGGCGACCACCCCCAGGACGCCGTCAAGCGGTGGCGCCGAGGCCTGTTCCGCAGGATGCGCGAGTCCGACGAGGAGCGGCTGGAGGCCGAGATCCGCGATTGGGCGGCCACGGTGGCCGGCTGCTCGCCCATCGCGGAGGCCCCGGCCCGCACCCAGGTTCGGGTGGCCGGGATCGTGAGGCGGATCACGATGCGGCCCGCCGAGGGATCCGAGTCGGTCGAGGCGGTGCTCTCCGACGGGACGGACGAGGTCACCGCGCTGTGGATGGGCCGGCGGTCGATCCCCGGCATGTCCCTGGGGACCCGCATGGTGCTGGAGGGGGTCCTGGCGGAGCGCAAGCGGCCGGGCCCCCGGAAGATGGTCAACCCCAAGTTCGAGTTCGCGGCGTAGGGGCCGCCGGGACGGCGTCCGGGAGGCGTGCCCCGTCCGGTTCCCCTGGGATCGGCTCCCACGTGAGGTGGACCCCTTCCAGGGCGGGGTCGGGCAGGGGGTGGTCCGCCCGGACGTGCACGCCCCGGGTCTCCGCCCTGGCCAGCGCCCCCGTCACCAGGAGCCTCCCGGCCAGCAGGGCCAGCGATCCCTCGCCCCCGTCCCCGCCCGACGCGAGCTCGATCGCGCCCAGCCGGTCCAGGGCCCGGCGGGCCGAGGCCTCGTCGCGGACCGGGCCGGCCCCCAGGCTGACGGCCCGCACGATGTCGTCGATCCGCACCGCCGGCTGTGCGAGCGGCGGCCCCTCCGCCGCCACCGGCTCCCCGGCGGGCCGGCGGTCCTCCCGGGCCGGCATCTCGCGGGCGATGGCCAGGGCCGCCCTCCTCCCGAAGACCACGGCCTCGGCCAGCGAGTTGCCCGGCATCCGGTTGGCGCCGTGGACCCCGGTGGCCGCGCACTCCCCGGCCGCGGAGAGCCCCGGGCGCGAGGTCCGGCCCTCCAGGTCGGTGGCCACCCCCCCGATCGCGTAGTGGGCAGCCGGCTCCACGGGGAGCAGGTCCGTGGCCGGATCGAGGCCCCTGGCCCGGCAGGAGGCCAGCACGGTGGGGAACTCGGCCTCCAGGACGCCGGCACCGAGGTGGCGGGCGTCCAGGAAGGCGCCCCCCGCGGCCAGGATGGCCGCCGTCACCACGTCGCGGGGGGCGAGCTCCATGTCGGGATGGACCCCCTCCATGAGCCTGTTGCCCTCCCGGTCCAGCAGGTGGGCGCCCGCGCCCCTCAGCGCCTCGGTGACCAGGGGGCGGGGCGACCCGGGGACCGCCAGGGCGGTGGGGTGGAACTGGACGAACTCCAGGTCGGCGAGCCGGGCTCCCGCCCGATGGGCGAGCCCGATCGCGGCGCCGGTAGAGGCCGGGGGGTTCGTCGTGGACGAGAAGAGGGCTCCCACCCCGCCGGTGGCCAGGAGGACGGCGCCCGCCGCGACGGCGATCGGTCCCTCGGGGGTGAGCGCGGAGACGCCGTACACGCGGCCCTCCTCGAGGAGCGCGGAGGCGAACGCCTCGACCCGGCGGACCCGGGGACCCGCCGCCTCCCGCAGGACCCTGACCATCTCGGCGCCGGTCGCGTCGGCCCGATGGACGGACCGGGGCACGGTCTGGGCCCCCTCCCGGGCCAGGTGGAGCGAGCCGGCGCCGGTCCGGTCGAACCGACAGCCCAGGGCCACGAGGTCGCGGACCCGGTCGGGGACCTCGTGGCAGAGGACCTCCGCGGCGGAGGTGTCCACGAGGCCGGCCCCCGCGGCCACCGTGTCGGCCAGGTGCAGCTCGGGCGAGTCGCCCGGCCCCATCGCCGCCGCCATGCCGCCCTGGGCGTGGGGGCTCGAGCCCTGGCCCACCGAGCTCCGGTCTATGACCACGACGTCGAGGCCCTCGGGGAGGGCCAGGGCGGCGTAGAGCCCGGCGATGCCGGCCCCGACGATGCAGACGTCGGCTTCCTCGGTGGGCGGCACGTCGGGAGACTACCGGAGCGGAGTTCCCCGGTGTCGGTCCTTCGGGGGACTAATCAATACGGGCCAGATATCCGATACTAGTTACATGAGGCTCCTCCGGAACCTCTCGTTGGGCGTGCTCGTGGCCGCCATGGGGGCCATGTCGATCCATACCCCGGGGTCAGTCGACGTCAGTCTGTCGGTGGCCGAGTCGGCCGCGACGGGTGAGAAGGGCGACGGAGGTCCGTCCGCAGGTGGGTCCGGATCGGGAGAGCAGTCGGCCGCCTCGGTGGAGTCCGGGTCGGTGACCTCCACCGGCGACGACCCTGGTGAGGGGACCGGCCACCTGTTCGGCAGGGGGAGGGGCCACGGCGAGGGCGCCGGCCGAGGGCACTCCGCCGACGGCACGGAGACCGCCGACCCCAGGGGCCAGGGCAAGGGTGGCAAGGGTGGCCAGGGCAAGGGCGGAGACGACTCCGAGGGCAAGGGCAAGGGCGGAGACGACTCCGAGGGCAAGGGCAAGGGCCAGGACAAGGACAAGGGCGGCAAGGGCAAGGGCCAGGACAAGGACAAGGGCGGCAAGGGCAAGGGCCACGGCCAGGGCGGACAGGGCGGGGGCCAGCGCAGGGGCAGGAACTAGGTCCTCCAGGGCGACCCCGGCGAGTGGCGCTGAGGGCCTCCCGATATCCTTCCGGGGTGTCCCGGGAACCGGATGGTCCCGAGTCGAACCCGGCCGGGTGGCCCGGGGAGCTCCTCCCGCTCTTCCGGGACGCTGCGACGGCAGAGTTCGCCTCCCTGACCCGCGACGGGCGTCCGGTTACATGGCCGCTAACCCCCTACGTCGGCGAGGACGGGGGGACCCTAGACGTCTCCACGGGCCTGGCCTACCCGGCCAAGGCGGAGCGGGTCCGCCGGGATCCCCGGGTTGCCCTGCTCTTCTCCGATCCCTCCGGGTCGGGCCTTTCCTCCCCCCCGGTGGCCCTGGTCCTCGGCCTGGCCACGGTTCGGGACGGGGACCTCCAGGGCGCGGCCGACCGCTACGCGCGGCTCTCGATGCTCAAGCTCCCCGCGGCGTGGCGGTGGTCGCCCTCGTTCCTGATCCGCCGGCAGCGCTGGTACTTCGCCCGGATCTGGATCCTGGTCACCCCCCTGCGGATCCTGTGGTGGCCGGACGGCGACACATCCCTCCCTCCCCGGGAGTGGCTGGCACCGCCCGGGACCGCCGCCCCGCCGTCCGACCCTTCCCCCGCCGGCGGGCAGCCTCCCCCCTGGCGGGAACGGCCCTCCGACTGGCGGCTCCGGGCGGCTCGCGCGGTGGCCGGCCTCGGGCCCCCCGTCCTCACCGTCCTGGGTGACGACGGCCTCCCGGTCCCGTTCCGGGCCCGCCGGGCGTGGGCCGACCCCGACGGCTTCCGGCTGCGCATGCCGGAGGGGTGGCCCGGGTGGCCGGGCCGCCCGGAGGGACCGGCCTGCTGCACGTACCATCTCCATCCCGAGCTCTTCGTCGGGCAGGAGAACGCCGCGTTCGTGGGAACCGTCGAGCCCGCCGGCCGGAGGGGAGACGTCCGGTTCGTGGTGGACCGCCTCCTGGGCGACTTCAGCCTCCCGGGATCTCGCCTCCGCCGCAGCCTCGCGTTCCTGGGAGCGGGCCGCCGGCTCCAGCCCCGACTGCGCCGGGAGGCCGAGCGTCGGGGCCAGCCGGTCCCCAAGGTGAACCTGCCCTCCCGGGCCGAGAGGGCGGCCGCCCTCCGCGAGCAGAGGGCCCGGGCGCGCGCCCGGGCACGTGGCCGGGGGCCGGACCGGACGGGGTAGCATCCGGGCCGTGGGGATCCGGATCGGGCCGGCGGAGGCGGGGGACGTGGCGCGGATGCTTCCCCTGTTCGCCGGGTACCAGCGGTTCTACGAGGCCGAGCCGGACGACGAC
>JACQTL010000270.1 GCA_016210805.1 Actinomycetota bacterium
GCTGGCGGAGCTGGAGCCCGTCGAGGGCGGACGACCCGATCACCACGATCGCCGCCCACCCGACGGAGTGGACGTCTCGGAGACCACCCGCTCCCTCCTTGAGGTCGGGCTCGAGGAGGTGGGCGGCCGAGCCGTGCCGCTCGTGCCGTCGATGGGCCTCCTCGCGGAGCCGCTCGAGGAACGCCCGGCCCTCCTTCCGGACCCGGGCCAGGATCCGGTCCCGGAGCTCCGAGAACGGGCCCTCGTCCCCGGCCAGCAGCCGGGCGTCGAGGAGGGCGGTCAGCGAGTCCAGCCGGGACGCCTCGGCCAGGCACTCCTTCACGGTCCGCACGGCGTGGCCCACGGCGAACCCCGCGTCCCACAGGGGGTAGAGCAGCCGCTCGGCCAGGTCGCGGACGGCCCCGTCCCGGCCGCCGTGCAGGATCAGCAGGTCGAGGTCCGACCGCGGGGCGAGCTCGCCCCTCCCGTAGCCCCCCAGCGCGGCCAGCGCGCTCCCGGCGGGGGGGCCGGCGGAGGCCCACAGCTCCCCGAGGGCCTCGTCCGCGAAGGACGCGCGGCGGCGGGCCGACCACCTGCCGTGGTGGCCGGGCGTGTAGGCGGCGTCGAGCGCGGCCAGCCGCTCGCGGAGGGCCGCGACCGGTGACACCGGTGACGCCGGGCCGGGGGAGACGGCCTCAGATCGCGTCTGGCCCCATCTCCCCCGTGCGGATCCGGTAGACCTGCTCGGCGGGGAACACGAAGATCTTGCCGTCGCCGATCTTCCCGGTCCGGGCCGTCTTCATGATCACGTCCACGACCTGCTGGGCCTGGCTCTCGTCGGCCATCACCTCGATCTTGACCTTGGGCACGAAGTCCACCTGGTACTCCGCGCCGCGGTAGACCTCCGTGTGGCCCCGCTGCCGGCCGAACCCCTGGACGTCGGTGACGGTCAGCCCGTTCACCCCGATCCCTCGCAGGGCATCCTTCACCTCGTCCAGCTTGAAGGGCTTGATGATCGCTACGACCAGCTTCAAGGCGCGAACCTCCTCACGGGTAGCGGGCCTCGATGGAGGCCGGGTCGGACGAGATGGCCTCGTGGTCCGGCCCGACGTCCGACGCCGCCTCGCGCGCCGCCGCCGTGGGCCGGTCGCCCGAGACCAGCTGCCCGCCCCGCTCCATCAGCGTATAGGCCACCTCGCCGTGCTGCGAGAGGTCGAGCCCGGCGATCTCGTCCTCCTCGGAGGCCCGCAGCCCCACGGCGAGGTCGGTGACCTTGAGGAGCAGCATCGTCGCCCCGAACGAGAACGCGACCGTCACGCCCACCGCCACGGCCTGCCGGCCGAGCTGGACGAGCGAGCCGTCGGCTCCCGCAGGGTTCACGGCCAGCGAGGCCAGGACCCCGGTCAGCAGCGCGCCGACCACGCCGCCCACCAGGTGCACGCCGACGACGTCGAGCGAGTCGTCGTAGCCGAGCCGCGACTTCAGCGACACGGCGAGGAAGCACACGACCCCCCCGGCGAAGCCGATCGCGATCGCGGCGAGCGGGGTCACGAACCCCGCGGCCGGCGTGATGGCCACCAGGCCGGCCACCGCGCCGGTCACCGCCCCCAGCGTGGTGGCCTTCCCGTGCCTGATCCGCTCCGGGATCAGCCAGCCGAACACCGCCGCGGCGGCCCCGAGGTGGGTGGCCACGAAGGCGCCGGAGGCGAGCTCGCCGGCGGCCAGGGCGCTCCCCGCGTTGAAGCCGAACCACCCGAACCACAGGATCGCGCCTCCCAGCACGACCATGGGCACGTTGTGGGGGACGAAGGCCTCCTTCCCGTACCCGCGCCGCTTCCCCAGGTACAGGGCGCAGGCCAGCGCGGCGACCCCCGCGTTGATGTGCACGACGGTTCCCCCGGCGAAGTCGAGGGCGCCGACCCCGGCCGCTCCCAGGAACCCGCCGCCCCACACCCAGTGGGCCACCGGCGAGTACACGAGCACCGACCACAGCCCCAGGAAGAGCAGGTACCCGGAGAACTTCATCCGCTCGGCGAACGCACCGGTGATGAGGGCCGGCGTGATCACCGCGAACATCAGCTGGTACACGCCGAACGCCGAGGCCGGGACGGTGGGGGCGAGGGCACTTGGCTCGGCGCCCACGCCGGCGAAGCCGAGGTGGTCGAGGCCCCCGATCGTGAGGGCCCGGTCCGGCCCGAAGGCCAGCGTGTAGCCGACCAGCACCCACAGGATCGAGACCAGACCGAGGGCGATGAACGACTGCATCACCGTGGACAGCACGTTCTTGGCCCGGACCAACCCGCCGTAGAACAGGGCGAGCCCCGGAGTCATGAACATCACGAGCGCGGCGGAGACCAGGATCCAGGCGGTGTCTCCGGTATCTATCCCGGGCATGGGCAGCTCCTCCCGTGGCGCGTCGGTCGCCCCCTTTCTATGGGCCGGGTGTTTCGCCCTGATTGCCTCGGTGTTTCGTGCTCGTTAACTCTGGCCTTCGTGCGCCCCGGGTCTCGCGAGCCGCTCGCTCGCGTTGCGCCGTGCGGCCCCATGGGTAGCCTTGGTGCATGGAAGCGATCCAGCGCGTCGTCGGCCGCATCGACCGCTTCCAGCGACGGCACACCTTCTTGGGGTTCCCGTTCGCCGTGGTCAAGAAGTTCGGGGAGGACCGGGCCGGGCAGCTCGCCGCCCTGATCGCGTACTACGGCTTCTTCTCGCTGTTCCCGCTGCTGCTCGTGCTGGTCTCGGTGCTGGGCCTGGTCCTGGCCGGGAACCCCGACCTCCAGGAGAGGATCCTGGACTCGGCCCTGGCCCAGTTCCCGATCATCGGCGACCAGATCAGGGACAACGTGGGCTCGCTCAAGGCGTCCGGGATCGCCTTCGTGGTCGGGATCGTGGGGGCGCTGTGGGCCGGGCTGGGCGTGATCAGAACCGCCCAGTTCGCCATGAACAGCGTGTGGGACGTCCCGCTCCGCGACCGGCCCAGCTTCCTGGCCAAGGTGCTCCGGTCGCTCGTCATCCTCGGGGTGCTCGCGCTGTTCGTCATCGCCGCGGCCACCCTGGCCTCGGTCGTGGGGGCCGCCGGCCCGGCGCCGCCGGTGATGGTCCTGTCGATCCTCGGGTCGCTTTCCCTGAACCTGGTCGTGTTCGTGCTCTTCTTCCGGGTCCTCACGGTGCGGGAGCTCTCCACGCGGGACGTGTTGCCGGGCGCGATCGTGGCGTCGGTGGCCTGGTTCGGGCTCCAGTCGCTCGGGAGCTACATCGTGAGCACGCGGCTCCAGAACGCCTCGCAGGTGTACGGGTTCTTCGCCGTCGTGATCGGGCTCCTGGCCTGGATCTACCTGGGAGCGCAGATAACCCTGCTCGCCTCGGAGATAAACGTGGTGCTCAGGCGGAAGCTGTGGCCCCGAGGCCTGGTGAAGGAGGACCTCACCGAGGAGGATCGCAGGGCCCTCGAGCGCCTGGCCAAGGTGGAGGAGCGCATCCCCGACCAGCGGGTGCACGTCGAGTTCCTGGACGGCGGGGAGACGCGATCGCCGACCGGCGGCGGCGAGGCCGCGGAACGTGCGGCGACGGGAGCCGCGGACGCCGGCCCCCCGGCGGGCCCGAGCTGAGGACCGCCGGGCCGGCTACCGCATCGCCATGAGGGCGTCGACCCTCTCCTCGACCTCCCGGAGTCGCTCGACCACGTTCCGCAGCATCGTCACCGCCAGCCTCGGATGCTGGAGCAGGAACGCCTCGAAGTCATCGGCGCAGATCTTCAGCGCGTCGAGGGCCTCGATGGCGATCACGGTGGCCATGCGAGGCTTCCTGCTGATCAGCCCCATCTCGCCGAAGAAGGATCCCGCTCCGAGGTTGTGGTACCTGCCGCCGGCGTCGAGCTGAGCCATGCCCCGGAGGACGACGTACAGCCCGTCGCACGGCTCGCTCCGCTCCACGATGACCTGTCCCGGCTGGAAGGTCACCCGGCGGCCGATCGAGACGATGCTCTCGTACTCCTCCTCGGGGAGGTCGGCCAGGAGCGGGATGCTCCGCAGGGTCCTCGTGTCCACGATCGGCGTGCTCATCGTCCCTCCTCCTGTCTCACCACGGCGTCGACGCCGCCCGGGATAGACCCGAGGTCGGGGAAGCAGGGGTCGCCCTCCACCTCCCCGGCGCTCGGGTTCACGGCGAAGACGTCGTAGCCTCGCTCGCGCAGGCGCCGGTACACGAGGTTCGCCCCGTGCCCCTTCGGGTTCCTGGAGACCCCCGTGACGGCGATCCGCCTCTTCGCCAGGAACTCGGATGCCGCCTCCTTCACGGTGGGCATCGGCCCTCCCCCCTTCCTCCGGCCGACACGCGCCGGCGGACGATCGTCCCGCCGCGCCTCGGAGCGCGGGAGGGACGAACAGCCCACCCCGGATGGGCCCTCCGGGCCGCATCCGTGGGACCCTTGGAACGCACCCGCGGAGAGGAGCCGGGCATGGAGACGTGGGACGCGATCAGGTCGCGGCGGAACGTGCGGGTCTACGAGGACCGGGGGATCGCCGCCGAGGACCTGGACCGGGTCCTGGAGGCGGGGCGGCGGGCGCCCTCATCGCGGAACTGGCAGCCCTGGGACTTCGTGGTCGTGACCGACCGGGCCCGGCTCGAGGAGCTGTCGGGCGTGTGGCGGGGCGCCGGCCACGTGGCGAGGTCGGCGGCCACGATCGCGCTCGTCGCGCCGGAGCCGCGGGACGACCTGGAGCGCGAGTGGGTCCAGTACGACCTGGGCCAGGCCACGATCAGCATCATGCTCGCGGCCACCGACCTCGGCATCGGGACCGGGCACGCGGCGGTGACCGACCAGGACCTCGCCCGCCGCCTGCTGGGCTTCCCCGGGGACCGGTTCTGCGCGTACCTGATCGCGCTGGGCTACCCGGCCGACCGCCCCCTCCGTCCCGTCGAGCGCCCCAACCGCCGCCCGTTCGACGAGGTCGTCCACCGCGACAGCTGGTAGCGCGCTCGGCGGGCTAGTCTGCCTCGGCCTCACCACGAGGTCATCGGTCAGCCGGGGGAGGCGACCCACGCTGGCGTCGCCGGAGCGCGAGGCGGAACGACGCTCGGGGCCCTCAGCGAGTAGGGCCCGGCTTGACGGGCACAACCTCGATCAGGGACCCGAGGTCCGAGAAGTCGGCAGGGTTGCGCGTGTAAAGAGGCAGGTCGTTGGCCAGGGCTGTGGCGGCGATCAGGAGGTCCAGTGCACGTCTGCCACGCGCCTTTTCCCCGGCGGCCACGACGGCTGCGTAGACGCGGCCGAACGCCCGGGCGGCCTCGTCGTCGAACGGGATCGCCGCGAAGGTGGCCTCGGCGCGCTGAAGGCGGTCCTGGCGACGGGCTCGCTCCTCGGCGTCGTCGGTCGCGTGGGGTCCCGCCGCGAGCTCCGCCATGGTGACCGCCGCAACGGCCATCTCCTGCGGAAGCGATTCGGGGTCGACGTGCTCCAGGTCGATCACGACGGAGGTATCGATCAGCCCACGGGGATGGCGCCGGTCAGCTGCCGGGGGTCGCATCCTGGTCGAGGACACGGTCGATGTCGGCCCTGTATCGCTCGAGGTCCCCGGCGCCGGCACCGAGGAAGGCCTCCACAGCGGCCTCCGCGGCGACGAATCGCCGGCGGCGGAGGGGAACCAGCTCGCCCACCGCCACGCCGCCCCGGGTCACGACGAAGGACTCGCCCCGATCCAGGGCTCGCATGATCTCGCCGCTCTGGTTGCGGAGCTCGCGCTGGGTGATGGACCTGACCATGGTGGCAGCGTAGCACAGGTGCGACGCGGGACAGAAGTCGCTGCGGGTTCTCGTCAGCCGGCCTTGCGGCGGGCGGCGGCCTTCTTGGGGGCGGCCTTCTTGCCGCGGCCGGACTTGGCCTTCCCGACCTGCTCCTCGGCCGCGGCCGCGGACGCGGGGCGTCCCCTCTTCGCCGCCTCGACGCTCGCCTTGAGGGCCTCCATGAGGTCCACCACGCGGGCGGGCTCGGGCTCCTCGACGACCGTGATCTCCTCGCCGGCCGCCTTCTTCTGGACGATGTCCATGAGGGCCTCGCGGTACTCGTCCCTGTACTGGTCCGGGTCCCACTCCTCGCTGAGGTTCTCGATGAGCGTCTGGGCCATCTGGACCTCCTGGGGCCGGACCTTGACGTCCTTGTCGAGCTCCTCGAACTCCGTGGCCCGGATCTCGTCGGGCCAGTACATCGTCTCGAGGACCATCACGCCGTCCTTGAACCGCAGCGCGGCCAGGTGCTCCTTCTCGCGGAAGGCCACCTTGGCGATGCCGACCTTCCCGTTCTCGGACATGGCCTCCTGGAGCAGCCGGTACGCCTTGACGCCGGTCTCCTCGGGGACCAGGTAGTACGTCTTCTGGAAGTAGATGGGGTCGATCTCCTCGAGGTCCACGAACTGCTGGATGTCGATGGCCCGGGAGGACTCCACGGGGACCGCGTCGAAGTCCTCGTCGGTGAGGATCACGTAGCGGTCCTTCTCGATCTCGTACCCCTTCACGATCTCCTCGTAGGGGACCTCCTCGCCGTCGACCGCGCAGACCCGCTTGTAGCGGATCCGGCCACCGTCCTCCTCATGGAGCTGGTTGAACCGGAGGGTCTTCTCCTCCGTGGCCGGATACATGCGGATCGGGATCGACACGAGGCCGAAGGAGATGGCGCCCTTCCACATCGTCCTCGGTGGCATACGGCATCAACCTTTCGCGGGAGGCGACCACTGCGTTGCTCGAAGTATGGATTGTACCCCCGACACGCCCCCTACCAGCACGTTCGGGTCCCGTTCTCCCGGTGGGCCACTACGATGGCGGGCATGCCGAGGCGGGCGAAGGGGACTGGCGGGGCGGCGTTCACGGTGGCCATGCCCCGGGAGTTGCCGGCGCGCCGGGAGGGGGAGCACTGGTGGATGCAGGCCGCCGGGCGCGAGCTCCGCCTGTCGAACCTGGACAAGGTGTTCTGGCCCGACGAGGGGTACACGAAGGGCGACCTGGTGGCCTACTACTTCAACGCCGCCGAGCTGATCCTCCCCTACCTGGCCGGCCGTCCCCTCACCATGAAGCGGATGCCCGACGGGATCGCCGGCGACTTCTTCTACGAGAAGTCGGCGCCCCGGCACACCCCCGACTGGATGCCTCGCTGCGACGTGGCCTCCGACGACCCCCGCAAGAAGGGGAAGCCCATCGACTACCTGATGGTCGACGACCTGGCCGGGCTGCTGTTCATGGTGAACCTGGGCTGCGTCGAGTTCCACCCGCTCCACGCCCGGTGCGGACGGATCGAGTTCCCCGACTACGCCTTCTTCGACCTCGACCCGTTCGACGTGCCTTTCGAGGACGTGCGCACGGTGGCCCTCCACGTGCGGGTGGTCCTCGACCAGCTCGGCCTGCGGAGCTACCCGAAGACGTCGGGGGCCACGGGGATGCAGATCTACGTGCCGATCCATCCGCGCTTCTCGCACGACCTGGTCCGGGACTTCGTGGGCGAGGTGGGCCGCTTGATCCGCCGGGCCGACCCCGACCGGGTGACGATGGAGTGGCAGGTCTCCAGGCGCACCGGGAAGGTCTTCATCGACCACAACATGAACCGGGCCGGGGCGAACATCTCCGCGGCCTACTCGATGCGGCCCGAGCCGAGGGCCACGGTGTCGACCCCGGTGACCTGGGACGAGGTGGAGGGCGGGATCACGCCGCAGGACTTCCGGATCGACAACGTCTGGGAGCGGTGGGCCGAGGCCGGGGACCTGTTCGCGGACGTGATCGGGGCTACCCAGGACCTGGCGCCCGCCCTGAAGGCCCTCGGGCTGCCCGCCGAGCACGAGCCCGACCCGATCCCCTCCGAACGCGTCGGCCCCCCGGGCGAGCGGTCGCGGAGCGACGAGGCCATCGCCCGCTCGAAGGA
>JACQTL010000281.1 GCA_016210805.1 Actinomycetota bacterium
CCTTCACGTTCAGGAAGTATGAGTGGGCGTCCTCCCGGCCGGTCTTCTCGGCGACCTCCTTGGCCAGGGAGTTGGCCACGGCCTTGGCGATCAGCGTCTTCCCGCACCCCGGGGGCCCGTACAGCAGCACGCCCTTGGGCGGCTTGAGCTGGTGCTCGTGGAACAGCTCGGCGTACAGGAAGGGAAGCTCGACGGCGTCCCGGATCGCCTCGATCTGCTTCTCCAGCCCGCCGATGTCCTCGTAGGTGACGTCGGGGATCTCCTCGAGGACCAGCTCCTCGACCTTCTCCTTGGGGAGGCGCTCCAGCACGTGCCCGCTCCGGGGGTCGTACAGTAGCGCGTCGCCGGCCCGGAACGACCCGTCGCGGAGGTCCTCGGAGATGACCGCCACCATCTCCTCGTCGCCCCGGCCGATCACGATGGCCCGGTCGTCGCCGAGCAGCTCCTTGACCGTGACCACCTCGCCCTGGACGTCCTGCTCGAGGATCTCCACCACGTTCAGGGCCTCGTTCAAGATCACCTGGGCGCCGCGGCGGAGGCGCTTGACGTCGATCTCCGGGTCGACGTTCACGCGCATCTTCCGGCCCGCCGTGAACACGTCGACCGTCTCCTCCTCGGCCTGGCCGAGGAACACGCCGAACGAGGCGGGCGGCTTGGTGAGCTTCTCGACCTCCTCCTTCAGCGACTCGATCTTCTCCCGCTCGGCCTTGAGCACGGCCACGAGCTTCTCGTTCTGGGAGAGAGCCCGGGACAGCTCGGCCCGGGACTCCAGGAGGCGCTCCTCCAGGATCTTCACCTGGCGGGGGGCGTTGGTCAGGCGGCGGCGGAGCAGCGCGATCTCGTCCTCGAGGAACTTGATGTGCGTCTGCAGCTCGTGCAGCTTTTTCTCGTATCCCTCGATGGTGTCGCGCTCGTCCTTCGGCATGGCGGGAACCTCACTGACCGCGGTCTGCGTGGCGGTCTCCCAGTATATGTCGGGGTACGTCACCGACCCCTGAAGCGGCCGGAGACCCCCTCGTCCCTTATACGCCGTCCGGTCCCAGGGGGGTTGGGGGATCCGCCGGCGGGGCCTCCGCGCCCCGCCGGGCCACCGTGAGGAACCCGGTGTGGGCCACCATCCGGTGGTCGGGGCGGACGCTCCGCTCGGTCACGTGCCACGACCGGACCAGCACCTCGAACGTCTCGGCCAGCCGGTAGCCAGCCGCCTCGAGCGCCAGGACGGTCTGCTGGACCTGGATCGTGGTGGGCAGGTAGGCGCACAGGATCCCTCCCGGCCGGAGCGCCGGGGACAGGGCCGGGAGGACGGCCCATGGCTCGGGGAGGTCCAGGACGACCCGGTCGTAGGCCTCCCCGGTCCCCGCGACCTCCCGGACGTCGCCGGCCCGGAGGTCCACCCAGGCCGGCACCTTCCCGTGGAACGACTCCAGGTTGGCCATGGCCTTGTCCCGGAACTCGGGGCGGACCTCGTAGCTGACCACCCGTCCCTCCGGCCCCACGGCCCTGGCCAGGACGAGGGTCAGGGACCCCGACCCCGTCCCCGCCTCGAGCACGCGAGCCCCCGGGAACACGTCCGCGTAGACCAGGATGGCCCCCAGGTCCTTCGGGTACACGACCTGTGCCCCCCGGGGCATCTTCAGGATGAAGTCGGCCAGCCGGGGACGGTACGCCACGAGCGCGGCGCCCGACGCGGCGTAGACCACGGTGCCCTCCTCCTCGCCGAGCAGGAGGTCCAGGGGGAGCGCTCCCCCGTGGTAGTGCCAGGTCCGGCCGCGCTCCAGGCGCACCATGTACCGGCGCCCCCGGGCGTCCAGGAGCATGACCCGCTCCCCCGGCTCGAACGGCGCGCCCATCCCCCGGGGACCCCCGCTCACCCGGCCCGCCCGGCCCCGTACAGCTCGGCGGGCAGGACCTCCGACGACATCTCCTCGGCGGTCTGGCGCTCGGTGCCGGGATCTCGTTCCGCGGGGCCCAGCCGCTCCCCGAGGACCTGGGCCCGGGCCCTGCAGAAGGCGCAGAACCGGGCGGTGGTCGGCTGCCCGCAGCGCTCGCAGGGCGTGAGCTCGACGGGAGGGCCGTCCCCGTCGCGGAACAGGGGCGCGGCTCGCTCCACGTACCCGAGTAGGAACTGGGTCTTGGTGCCTACAGAGGTGGCCTCCAGGGCGTTCATGACCTCCTTGTAGCGGAGCTGGGTGTTCCCCGCCACGAGCGGGCACTCCTCGACCACGTACTCGATCCCGCGGATGAACGCGTAGGCCGCCGTCTCCAGCTCCGAGAGCCGGTACAGGGGCTTGACCTTCCTGACCATCCCCTCGCGCTCCGCCAGGACCGGGAACTGGCGGGCGATGTACTCGGTCTGCCACCGCAGGGTGTTCCCGAGGAGCGTGGCGGCCTCGTCGTCGAGGTTGTGGCCGGTGGCCACCACGTCGAAGCCGCCTTCCAGCGCGGCCCGGTTGAAGACGTATCGCTTGGACAGGCCGCACACCGCGCAGGTGGACCGGGACCCCTTCCGGCCGGCCGTGGGGATGTCGTAGCCGTAGTCCCGCCGGAGGTCCACCTCGATGAGCTCGGCGCCGCGCTCCCCGGCGAATGCCCTGACCACGTCGCCGGAGCGGGTCGAGTACTCCCCGATCCCCAGGCCCAGGTACAGGCCCGAGGCCCGGTATCCCAGGCCCAGCAGCAGGTCCCACAGGCCCAGGGAGTCCTTGCCCCCCGAGACGGCCACCAGGACCCGGTCGTCGGGCTCCAGCATCGCGTGGTCCCTGATGGCCCGCTTGACCTGCTCGCGGACGTGGCGCTCGAAGCAGTCCCCGCAGAACGCCGCGTTGTGGCGGCGGACCTCGATCACGGCCGCCCCCCGGCACCTCCGGCACCTCACGGTGAGCCCTCCGGGGGCCGCGCCGTACCACCGGGGCCGGACCCGCCGCTGATCACCGGACGAATCTCGATGTCGTCGCCGTCGGACAGGCGCTCCTCGCGGGTCACCAGCGCCCGGCCCCGGATCACCAGGACGGTGTCCGGGTTGATGCCGAGGTCGGCCAGCACGTCGCGAACGGTCCGCGGGCCGGCCACCTCGACCTCACGGTCTGGGTTCCGCAGCCTGACCTTCACCTGTCCCCAAGGCTACCCCAGCCCGCCGGTCCCGGGCAGGGGCGAGCGAGCGGAGGGCCAGGGTTCCCAGGAACCACCCGACCAGGACGTACCAGGCCCCCGCCCATCGCCCCGTCACCAGCAGCCAGAGGCCGAGGGCCGTGAGGGCCGCGGAGACGGCGGCTCCCCCGGCGGAGGCCACCCGGGTGGCCCTCCGGCGGCTGCCGGTCACCCGCCAGACCCCGGCCCGGAGGAGGCGACCCCCGTCGAGCGGGAGCCCCGGGACCAGGTTGAACAGGGCCACGACCACGTTGGCCACCGCCGCGACGGTGACCACCCCCTCGACCGGGTCCAGCCGGGCCAGGCCCGCCAGGAACGAGGCCACCGCGAAGACCCCTCCCAGGAAAAGCGAGGTGGCCGGGCCGACCAGGGCGATGGCGAACTCGTCGGCGGGGGTGCGGGCCTCGCCCCCGATCTCGGCCACCCCCCCGAACATGAACAGGGTGATGCCCCTGACCGCCACCCCCCGGCGCCGGGCCACCACGGCGTGGGCCAGCTCGTGGGCCAGCAGGGACCCGAAGAAGAGCAGCCCGCAGGCGGCCCCCATCCCCAGCCGGACGCCCCGCCCCAGGCCCGGATAGGCCAGGCCGAACTCGTGGGCCACGAGGAGCGTGAACGCCGCGTAGACCGGGAACCAGGACAGGTGCAGAAAGACGCGGACGCCGAGCATCCGCCCGATCCCGACCCGGAAGCCTCCCACGGGGCGAGACTACGGCACGATGCCGGGGCGGACGCCGAGCTCGACGACGTGGGTCTCCCTGTCTCCGCCGGGGACGACCACGACGACCTCGACCCGGTCGCCCGGCTCCCGGTCCCTGATCAGCTCGCCGAGCTGGTCCGAGGCGGTCACGTCCTCGCCGTCGAAGCCCACTATCACGTGCCCGCCGGCGATCCCGGCCGCCTCGGCGGGGCCGTCGGGGGTGACCTCCACGACGTACGCGCCCTCCTCCACGGGGAGGTTGAACTGGAGGGCGAGCCCCGGGTCCACGTCCTGGGTCACGACCCCCAGGTAGGCCACGGGGGCGCTCGGGTTCTCGATGGCCCGGTCGATGACGGGCTTGGCCGCGTCGATCGCGATGGCGAAGCCGATGTTCTCCGCCTGCCCGGCCCCCGCGGTGTTGATGCCGATCACCCGGCCGGACAGGTCCACCAGGGGCCCGCCGGAGTTCCCAGGGTTGATCGCCGCGTCGGTCTGGATCACGTCGGTGTAGGTCCTGGTCCCCCCCTCGAAGTTCGGGTCCTGGGCCTGGATCGTGCGGTCCAGGGCGGAGACGATGCCCGTGGTGACCGAGGGCCCCCCCTCCAGGGCCAGGGCGTAGCCGAGGGCCACGACCCGCTGGCCCAGCTGGAGGTCGGCCGAGCTGCCCAGGGGGACCGTGGGGAGGTCCTCGGCGTCGATCTTGAGGACGGCCAGGTCGGCGTCGCAGTCGCCCCCGATCACCCGGGCCTCGTGGCGGGCCTGCTCGGGAGGGACGGTGATGACGGTGATCCGGCTGGCCCCCTCCACGACGTGGCAGTTGGTGACGATCACGCCGTCGGAACGGACCACGAACCCGGTGCCCACCCCCTGGTCGGGCTGGAGGCCGACCCCCGTGTCCCGCAGCGCGTCCGTGGTCACGTTGACCACGGCGGGCCGCACGGCCTCGACGACCAGGACCACGGGGTCGGCCGAGGTGTCCAGGGGGTCGATCGCCGACCCCGTGGGAAGGGTGGGCGTGACCGAGGGGCCGTCCGATCCCCTGACCTGGTCCACCACCCCTCCCGAGCAGGCCGTAAGGAGCACGGCCAGGGCGAGGACGAGGGCCAGGGCGGGGGGGAACGTGAGCCGTCTCATCCGTTGGGTGATTCGCCACCAGCAGGTCGAGCGTTCGATGCCGGTTCCATCCCCGGCCGCGCCATCGGGCCCGCTCGCGGTGACGGCCGCCTCCGACCTCACGCTCCCCTCCCCCCTCAGCACGACAGGAGGGCCTCCACCGGGTCCACCGTCTCCGGCGGCCCCGGCTCCAGCCGGATCCCGGACAGGTGCGGGATGTGAACCGTGCGGTACCCGGCCACGGGGGCACCCCGGCCCACCAGGTATGCGGCGGCCAGGGGGGCCTCGTGGGACACGCCCAGCACGGTCCCCCCGTCGCCGTGCCCGGCCGCGGCGTCCCGGGCCCAGGCCAGCACCTCCTCCCCCACCCGGTCGAGGGGCTCGTGCGGGGCGTGGCGCAGCGGATCGGCTCCCAGGCGGATGTAGGCCTCGGTGCGCACCAGGTCGTCCCACACCATCCCCTGCCACGACTCGTCGCCGATCCACTCGGTCAGGCGCCCCTCGACCCGGACCGGGAGGCCGTGGGGCGCGGCCAGGGCCTCGGCGGTCTGCACCGCCCTCTCCAGCGGGCTCGCGTACACGGCCGACACCCCGGCGCCGGCCAGCATCCTCCCCAGGCGGCGGGCCTCCTCGAGCCCGGTGGCCGACAGGGGGAACCCCGGCAGCCGCCCGTACACGAGCCCGCCCGGGTTGTCCACCACCGCGTGCCTGAGCCCCAAGACCGTGGCCATCGCCTCGATGGTATCGGGCCCGGCCGGAGGAGTACGCGCGTGGCCGCCGCCGGAGAGGGAAGATATCCGGGGACTCCCTCGGAGAAGGGGGTGGGGATCATGGCGTTCGAGATCGGCTTCGAGGACGTGAGCGCCTGGTGGATCCCGGTCGTGGTCCTGCTCGGGATCCTGGTGGTCGGGCTGGTGATGTGGCTGCTCACGACGCCCTACGACCGCCGGATGTACTACCGGGCCGTGGAACGTGACCGGGAGCGGGCCGCGGTGAGCAACCGCCTCGAGGAGGAGCGCATCCGCCGGATGGAGGCTGCCCGGGCGGCCGCGGCCGAGCGGGCGGGGGTCGCCGCGCAGCCCACCGAGGGCGCCCAGGCCGGCTGACCGGCGGGGAAGGCTCGCCGTACAGACCCCCCCGGCGTACACTGACGACCTCATCAGCCGAGGGGACCGAGGGATGGAGCTGGAGCGGGAACGCGCACGCCCGGAGCCGGGGGCCTCGCTCCTGATCGCCGGGATCGCGCTGGCGCTGGTGGGGGTGGCCGGGGACCTCGTGTGGCACGGGATGCACCCCGACGACCACGCCCGGCTCCTCGCCCTGGACTCCGGGGAAGCCCCCTGGCACGTCCTGCTGATGCTGGGCATCTCGATCGCCACGGTCGGCGGGGTGCGGTGGGCGGTGGGCCGCCGCAGCGAGGCCGGCCGCTTCCTTGGGGCCGGCCTGTCCCTGCTGCTCCTGTTGACGGCGGGAGCCGCGGCGTGGGCCACGGCGGTGGGAGGCGGTCCCGGCGACGTGGGGACCGCGCAGCCCGCCGGCGGGTCCCGGGCCGTCGCGGCCGCGCCCGGCCACGGCCACTCGGGGACCGGGGCCGCCGTGGCGTCCGACCCCGCGGCCGGCGCGGCCGGCCAGGCCAGCAGCGGCGGCGGCTCCGGGGGAGGCGGGGCGATCCACGGGCAGCACGCCGAGGCCGTGCCCAACACGGCCGACGAGCAGGCCCAGGTGGACGCGATGCTCGCCCAGGCCAAGCGAGCAACGAGGAAGTACCGGGACCTCGAGCGGGCCAGGGCCGACGGCTACATCCAGGTGACCCAGTTCATCCCGGGGCTCGGGGCCCACTGGTTCAACCCGAGGATCGGGCCGGTCTTCGACCCGTCCCGTCCCCAGATCCTCCTGTACGAGCCCAACGCCCGCGGGGTGCCGAAGCTCGTGGGCGTGGCCTATCGGCTGCCCCACACCTCCGACGACCCGCCGGCGGGGTTCCCGGGCGGAGAGGACGTCTGGCACTACCACGAGAACCTGTGCTTCCTCCGGGGCGGGACGGTCACCGTGGCCGACGAGGCGGGTTGCGCGAGCCTCGGCGGGTTCCACCAGGCCAACACCGGCTGGATGCTCCACGCCTGGATCTACAGGGAGAGCCCCGACGGGGTGTTCTCCGACTCGAACCCCGACGTGGGCTGAACCCGGCGGCGCTCAGCGCGTGATCGGCCCGATCACGAAGCCCGAGGTCATCAGGAGCACCGGGAGGACGACGAGCGTGGCCACGAGCAGCCACAGGCGCCGGTTGCTCTTCACCAGCCAGTCGTCCAC
>JACQTL010000267.1 GCA_016210805.1 Actinomycetota bacterium
GCCCACCCGCATCACCACGGTCCGGGGGGTCGGCTACCGCCTGGAGCGAGCCTAGCCATGGCCGCCCGGGCCCGGGCCGGGCGGGGCGAGCACCGCCGCCGCCGCCGCTCGCTGGTCGTTGTCGTGGCCCTCTCGCTCCTGGCCGGAGCCCTGGCCGGGGGGGCGTTCTGGTGGATCCGCCGGGAGCGGCTGGAGGGCGCCGCGCTCCGGAGCGTCGAGACGGCCCGGATCCAGCTCGAGTTCGCCGCGCAGAACCTCCCCGCCGAGCCGGCCGCCCGCGACCTCCGAAGCCTGGTGGACCAGCTCGGGGACCTCGACTTCGAGGCGGTCATCAGGGCGAACGGCGACGTTAGCAGCACGCGCCCCCTGTCGTTCGGGATCGGGCACGTCCCCTCCGAGCTGGCCGCGCTGGTCGGGGACGGCGTGCTGGCCTACCAGCGCACCGACGTGAACGGTGCGCCCTACCTCGTGGTGGGGGGGCCCGCCGGGCCCGCGGAGGTCTACATGTTCTTCCCGGAGTCGGAGCTTTCGAGCGGCATCACGATCCTGGGCCTCGGCCTGGTGGCGGGGTGGGCCGGCGCCGTCGTGGCCATGATCCTGGTGGCCCTGGCCGGCCTCCAGTCCAGGGTCCGGGCCCTGTCCGAGGCCCGGGCCCGCGAGCGCCGGTTCACGTCCGACGTCGCGCACGAGCTCCGCACGCCGCTGTCCGCGATCGTGGCCGAGGCCTCGCTGCTCCGGGAGGAGCTCGAGCGGCTCCCCCCCGAAGCCCGCCGCCCGGCCGAGCTCCTGGTCCAGGACGTCGAGCGGCTCCGCCGCCTGGTCGAGGACCTCCTGGAGATCTCCAGGCTCGACGCGGGAGGCGAGGAGGTCCGGGTCGAGCCCGTCGACGTGGCCGCCCTGGTCGAGGGCGTCGTGCGGGCCCGCGGGTGGAGCCCCCGGGTCGCGGTGGAGGGCGAGGCCGTGGTGGCCTCGACGGACCGCCGGCGCCTCGAGCGGATCGTCGCGAACCTGGTCGGCAACGCCCTCACGCACGGGGGCCGGGACGTCCGGGTCCGGATGGGCCGGGACGGCGCGGGGCTCGCCCTGGAGGTCTCCGACCGCGGTCCGGGGATCCCCCCGGACGCGCTCCCCCACCTGTTCGACCGGTTCTACAAGGCCGACCCGTCCCGGACGGGAACGGGGACCGGGCTCGGTCTGGCCATCGCCCTCGAGAACGCCCGCCTGCTCGGCGGGGACATCGAGGTGCGGAGCGAGCCGGGGGCGGGGGCCACGTTCACCGTCCGCCTCCCGCAGGGCCCCCGCGGTCCGTGACGGAACCGTTACGGGGCGGCGACGGGCGTGTTGCCCCCCGGTCCCAGGATCGAGGCGTGTACCGGATGGAAGGAGGAGGAGCCATGAAGCGCCTGCTGATCCTCGCGGCGGTGCTGGCAACGGTCGGAACGGCCTGCGCGAACGTGGGACCCGTCCCCGTGGACACGGTCGGGCCCGGCGACGGCGGCGGGACGACCACCCCGCCCCCCGGGCCGGGGACCGGGGAGCCCCCGCCAACGACGCAGCCGACGGGGTCGCCGTCGGGTGAGACCATGACCTTCGAGGTGTGGCTCTCCCGCGACGAGGCCCTGTTCATGACCCGCCGGACGGTGGCCTACGACCCCGGCATCGGGAGGGCCTCGATCGAGGCGCTCCTGGCCGGCCCCACGGCCAGGGAGTCGGCCACCAACGTGGGCACCGCGATCCCGGCCGGGACCAGGTTCCTGGGGCTCTCGATCGACGGGGGCGTGGCCACCGTCGACCTCTCGGGGGCCTACGAGTCGGGCGGCGGGTCGTTCTCGATGGCCATGCGCCTGGCCCAGGTCGTGTACACCCTCACCCAGTTCGACTCGATCGACGCCGTGTCCTTCCGGCTGGACGGCCGGCCGGTCGACGTGTTCTCCGGGGAGGGCCTGGTGCTCGATCACCCGGTGGGCCGGGACGACTACGCCGACCTGTTCCCGGTGATCCTGGTCGAGGACCCCATCATCGGCCAGCGGTTCTCTAGCGGGGACCCGATCTCGGGCGTGGCCAACGTGTTCGAGGCGAACGTCACGGTCGAGATCCGCGACGCCGCCGACCACGTGCTGGCCCGGGGCTTCACCACCGCCACCTGCGGGACCGGCTGCTACGGCGACTTCACGATCTCGTTCGACTTCGACGTCGACGGGGAGCAGCCCGGGACCATCGTGGTGCACGACGACGACGCGGCCGGGACGGGAACCCCGCCCCACGTCGTGATCATCCCGGTGACGCTCGTTCCCTGAAGCCGGCGCGCCGGACGCGGGGCGGGTCCCCTCCCCGCCCCGCGTCCCGCCGCTCAGTCCAGGTAGCCGAGGTCCTGGAGGTGGCGGGAGACCGCCTCCTCCTCCTCGGACGACAGGGGGGCCTCGTCCCCCGGGGCCGCGGACCATACGCCCTCCCCGTCCCCGGGGGGCGACCCCCCCGCCCTCGCCGCGGCGGTGGCCGGGACCATCTCGGGGAGGGCCCATCCGATGGGCTCCGAGGTCACGTGAGGCGGGATGGGGACGCCGAACGCCGCGAGGATCGTGGGGGCGACCTCCCAGATGGCCCGGTGCTCCCGCCTTCCGGGAACGATCCCCGGGCCCCTGGCCAGGAGGATCCCGTCCACCTCGTGTGAGCCGGACGCCCGCCCCCGCTCGGGGCGGAACACCGGTCCGCCGTCCAGGCCCGACGTGGCCTCCCATCCACGGTAAAGGACGGCCATCACGTCCGGGAACCGCTCCCTGCCCGGACCCCAGGTGAACCGGTCCGACCGGAAGGCCATGGTCACGAGGGGCCGGCCCGTCTCGGGGTCCCGGAGCTCGGTGAGGGCCGCGGCCACGTCGGCGGCCAGGCCGTCGTCCGGGCGGGCCAGGGCGATACCGAAGATCCCGCAGTGGGGGAACCGCATCGCGTAGGCCAGGGTGCGGTCCCAGCGGACCAGGGGAGGCGCGGCGGCCGGGCGCCGACGGAGCCGGCGGAGGGCGGCCCACGCGGAGCGCTGGGCCCACCCGGGCACCAGGGAGACGGCCACCCGGCGGGCCGAGCGCCCGCCGGCCGCCTCCAGGAGGCCCCGCCCCTCCAGCCACGTGTTCACGGCGACCAGCCGCCCGGGGGGCGGCCCCTGCCCGTGGTCCGACGTGACCAGCACCAGGCGGTCGCCCGCCGCGTCCAGCAGGGTCTCCAGGGCCCGGTCCAAGTCCCGGTAGTAGGCGGCGGCGGCCCGGGCCCCGGGCGCGCCGTCCTCCCCTCGCAGCGCGGCGTCCACCGCCGGCCAGGCCACGTGCAGCAGCCGGTCGGGCCCCACGAACACCACGCTCACCAGGTCGTGGCCGGAGGCCATGAGGTCCGCGCCGATCCGGGCCCGGAGCAGCGCAGCCTCACCCAGGCGGCCGGAGTACCGGCGGACCAGCCGGGGAGACAGCCGGGTCCGGACCGCGCCCGGGCCGGCCTCCACGTCGACCTCGTAGCCGGGGTAGGCGTCCAGGAACCCCGGCGGGTGGACCGCCCGCCGGGGATCGGTGGGTCCCATGAACCCGCTGACCATGACCCCGTTCAGCGGCTCGGGTGGGTGGGTCACCGGCATGTTCACCGAGGCCACCCGAAGGCCGGCGTCCGAGGCCAGGCGGAAGATCGTCGGGTGGGGCACGTCCCGGGCCGAGACCAGCCGGCCCCGGGGAGCCTCGGGGTCCCACAGGTCGGCCGGGCGGACGGTGGTCCAGTGGATCAGCCCGTGCCCCCGGGCCGGGACCCCGGTCATGAGGGATATCCATCCCGGCACGGTGAACCACGGGATCGTCGAGCGCAGCAGCCCGTGGGCGGCCGCCTCCTTCAGGGCGGCGTACGCCGGCATCAGCCCCCGCGCGGCCATGCCGTCCAGCAGCCGGAAGGTGGCGGCGTCGATGCCGATGTGCAGGACGCCGTTCACGTAGCCCTAATCGTCACTCCCGGGCCGGCCCTTGACGCCCCTTCGGGTCAGCCGCCCGGCCGGGGGACTCCCCGCCCCAGGCGGGAGATCAGCGCGGCCAGCAGGGCGACCCGCGGGGTGACGCTCTTCAGGTCGAGCCACTCGGCGGGCCCGTGGTCGTCGCCCCCCACCGGGCCCAGGCCGTCCAGGGTGGGGACCCCGGCCGCCGCCGTCTTGTTCGCGTCGGAGGCCCCGCCCGTCGCCGCGTCCCGGAGCTCGAACCCGAGCTCCCCGGCGATCGCGCGGGCCAGCTCGACCAGCGCGGCAACGGCCGGGGTCCGTTCCATGGGCGGATGCCCGGCCAGCTCCACGACGCTCGCCGTCGTGCCGGGGACCGTCGGGGACCCCGCCACCCGGCGGACCTCGGCCAGGGCCTCGGCGAAGGCGGCCCGGTCGAACGCCCGGACGTCCGCCTCGATCGAGCACCGGTCGGGGACCACGTTCGGCCGGGTCCCCCCCTCGATCACCCCGACGTTCACCGTCACGCCGGGCCACCGCCCGTTCAGCTCGTGCAGGGCCCGGACCTTGTGGGCCGCCTCCACGATGGCGCTCCGGCCCCGCTCCGGCTCGATCCCGGCGTGGGCGGCCCGGCCGGCCACCTCGATCCGGACGTCGGAGACGCCCTTGCGGGCCGACACGACGTCCCCGTTCTCGCGGGCGCCCTCCAGGACCAGGGCGGCGTCGGCCCCGGCGGCCAGCTCCGTGATGTGGGCACCGGAGAACGGCGAGCCGATCTCCTCGTCCGGGTTGCACACGAAGATCAGGCTGCGGAACCCGTCGAACCCGGCGTCCCGGAGGGCCCCGGCGGCGAAGAACCCGGCCAGGAGCCCGGCCTTCATGTCCGAGACCCCCGGGCCCCGGGCCCGGGTCCCCTCGATCCGGAACGGCCGCTCGGCCACGGTCCCCTCCGGGAACACGGTGTCCATGTGACCGACCAGGAGTAGCGCGGAGCCGTGGGGATCGCCGCCCGGGAGCGTGCCGACGACGAGGTCTCCGAGCCGAGGCCCCCCGCCGGACGGCTCGTGCGGGATGCGACGGACCTCCCAGCCCCCCTCCCGGAACCGCTCCTCGCAGGCGTCGGCGATGGCGTTCACGCCGTCGGGGGTGAACGAGCCGCAGTCCACGTTCACCATGGCCTCGAGCGCCTCGACGAACTCGCCGTGTCGACGCTCGATCGAGGCGGCCAGGTCCCGGGGGTGGGGGGGCTCCATCGCGGGGCAGTATAGGGGCCGGGTAGGATGGCCCACCGCCATGGGGGGGAGCCGGATCGGCCGGGGCCGGATGCGAGACGACGCCTGGTGGACGGTGGGCTACCACACCGTCGGATGGGCCTTCCGGGCGTGCTTCCGGCTCAGGGTGCACCACCTCGATCGGGTGCCCCTCGAGGGCTCGGCCCTCATCGCCTGCAACCACATCAGCGTCCTGGACTCGGTGGCCCTGGGCATCGCCGTCTCGTGGGTGGGCCGGACCGTCCGGTTCCTGGCCGCGGCGGAGGCCTTCAACACGCCGGTGATCGGGTGGGGCCTCCGGGCGGTCCGCCAGATCCCGATCAAGAGGGGAGCCAGCGACTGGGCCGCCCTGGAGGAGGCCGCCGCGGTGATCCGGGACGGCGCCCTGGCCGGGATCTTCCCGGAGGGCCGGGTGGCAGACGAGGCCGGGCTCCCCGAGCGGGGCCGCAAGGGCGTCGCCCGCCTGGCCCTCGCTGCGGGGGTCCCGGTGGTCCCCGTGGCCGTGTGGGGGACCCAGGTCCGCTGGCCGAAGACGGGTTTCACGCTGGAGGGGCCGATCCGGCCGGTGGTCGCCGTCGTGATCGGCGAGCCGATCGCCGTGGAGGGCGAGGCCCGGGACCCCCGGGCCGTGGCCGGGCTCACCGAGAGGATCATGGGAGACATCCGGGAGCTCCTCGAGGAGGCCAGGGCCCTGGCCCCCTACGAGCCCGCGTAGGGGGACGGCAGCCCCGCATCGCACGCCCCCGCCGAGCGGGCCGGCGCGCTTCCCATCGGCTCCGCGGGTGGGCCACAATCACCCGGGCAGCGAGGGGGAGGGGGGAGATGGAGCCGGATGGCGACGGCCCGGCCGGAGCCGGGATGCCCGACGACGTCTCGGAGCGGGACCGCCCGTACCGCCGGAAGCTCCTCCGCCTGCTCGCCGCGGCGACCTTCTTCGAGGGTTACGACGCGTTCGTGCTGGCCCTGGTCCTGCCCCTCGTCCTCGTGGACCTGGGGGGGACCGAGTCCCAGGCCGGCCTGGTCCGGGGGAGCGTGGGGGTGGGGGCGGTGGTGGCATTAGTCCTGGCGGCCCAGGCCGACCGGATCGGCCGCCGCCGGCTCCTGCTCATCACTATCGTCGGCTACACGGCCACCACGGGGCTCACGGCCCTCTCCCCCGGCCTCCTGTTCCTGGCCGGGTCCCAGTTCCTGGCCCAGATCTTCCTGGCAGCGGAGTGGGCGGTGGCAGTGACCATCGTGGTCGAGGAGTTCCCGACCCGGGAACGGGGCCGGGCCCTGGGCATCGTCACCTCGATGAACACTCTGGGGGGGATCACCGTCGGGATCCTCGGCTTCGTCGGCCTGGCCGCCACCCCGCTTTCCTGGCGGGGGTTCTACGTGGTCGGGCTCGTCCCGCTCGTCCTGGTGTTCTGGGCCCGGCGAGGGATGGTCGAGACGGCCAGGTACACGGCCGTCCGCGAAAGCGAGGCCGGGCGGCGCCTCGACCACATGAGCCTCCTCGAGCCGTGGAAGGACGCGTACCGCCGCAACATCATGGCCGTCGGGCTGATGCATTTCTTCCGGTTCACGGCGATCTCCGCCGCCGTGTTCTGGTGGCCGTACTACGCGCAGCAGGAGGCCGGGATGTCGTTCTCCCTGGTCAGCCTGTACCTGGGGGTCGCCGGGATCCTGGGCGCCGTGGGGTTCGTGGTCGGCGGCTTCTTGATGGACCGGGTCGGCCGGAGACCGACCTTCTCGGCCTACACCGCCCTGGCCATCGTCTTCGGGGTCGCGGTGTTCCAGACCCACGACACCCTGGTCATGCTGCCCCTTTTGTGCCTGGCCATCTTCACGGGGCTGGGGTCGGCCGCCATGACCTCCGCGTTCTCCACGGAGTTCTTCCCGACCTACGTGCGGAGCCGGGCCGCGGCGTGGTGCCGGAACGCCTTCGAGGTGCCGGGGGGCATCGTCGGCCCCCTGGTCGTGGGGTGGCTGGGCGACCACCGGACCGGGCCGATCGGCTCGATCGGCGACGCCATGAGCCTCACCCTCCTGGCCACCATGGTCCCCGTGCTGTTCATCACGTGGCGCTACATCGGCGAGACCCGCCACCTGGTCCTGGACCAGCTCGACGCGGAGGTCGTGGGATGAAGCGGCTGGTGGCGGCCTCCGCCCTGGGCGTCGCCCTCCTCTCCTCGTGCCACACGGCCGACCGGCCCGAGGGCGTGGTGGACCGGTGGCTGACCTCGCTGAACCAGGGCTCGGCCGGCGAGCCCGACCTGTACGCGGACGAAGAGGTCACGGTGTGGATCCTGGGGCCGTGGCGGGAGTGCGATCCGGGAGCGCTCGACGTGATCGAGGTGGGAGGAGGAACCGAGAGCGCGGCGTCGGCCCGGGTCCCGTTCCGAGTGGGCCTGGCCCGGACCGTCGAGTCGCTCTGCGGCCCCTCGGGTCTTTTGCCCGGCGCCGAGATCGAGGGCGTGGCCATCCTGGAGCGCCGGGACGGGGAGTGGCGCATCGTCGACCTCGGCCCGCCCGACCCCGCCCTCCGGGTCCCCAGCGAGGGCGGCGAGCGCATCGGGAAGGCCTCCGCCGCCGCCTGGGCCGGCGGGGTGGGCGTGGCGGTGGCGCTCTCCCTGCTCACGGTCGCCCTGATGCGCCTGTTCGGCCGCCATCCCACGGCGGCGGAGCGGGTCGGCGCCGACGCGCCCGCCCCCTGATCGCCCGGCCCGACACCGTTTCGCCCCCCCGGGGCCCGGGGAACGACCGTGAAGAGGACCGGCGCCCACCGCGCCGGCGGTCCCGACCGTGGAAGGAGGAACCGCCATGGGACGCGTCCCCGAGCCCCACTCGAGCCCCGCCGCTCCCCGCGACCGCTCCTGGAGCTGGTCCGGTACCGACGTGGCCGACAAGCCGGATGCCCTGATCGAGCACGGCGGTTGGGGGGCCATGGCCAGGGCCCACGCCTGGTACGAC
>JACQTL010000283.1 GCA_016210805.1 Actinomycetota bacterium
GGGCCCGGGCCCGGGCGACACCACCGCTCCGGTGCCGGGCGGAGGGCCCGGCGAGGAGGGCGGCGCGGGCGGGCCCCCGATCCCCGGATCCCTCCAGACGCCTCCCCTCCACGGGTGCTGCTGGTGCGGGATCTGGATCGGGGTCGGGATCCGGAGCGGGGGGATGCTCTTCCTGGTGGGCTACGAGTCGCTGCTCGTGGTCATGTACTGCGCCTGCGACCCCTCGAAGAGCGTCACCCTGGAGTTCACGAGCTGGCGGCTGGGGGTGGGCCTGGGCGGCGAGGCCGGGGCCGCCGTGGTGGTCGTCCAGGGCGAGGACCACGCCACGGGGGTCGCCGAGCAGGTCAAGAAGAAGGTGGCCGGGATCGGCGGCGACCTCTCGGTGGGCATCCCGATCTCGAAGCTCGCCAAGGTGGGGGTGAAGGGCAAGAAGATCGTGGACGTGGTGAAGGCCCTGGACGCGGCCTACAAGGCGGAGCGGGCGGCCAACCCGCAGCTCCTCAAGTGGCTGCTCAAGGAGGCCGCCCAGGGCGCGGCGACCGGGGGCGGGGCGAGCGCGGGCGGCGACGTGATCGAGGACCTCAAGGGCGATGAGCCCCTCCCCGACGACTTCGTCATCCCCCTGGGCCCCGGGCTCCAGGCCGGCCTCTGGTACAACCCGGAGGCCTGGACCTCGGTCGAGGTGAACGCGATCGAGTGCTGCACCTGCGACTGAGCGCGCCTCCCGATAGTCCGGCGCGGCTGCGCTCGCGCGCGGAGCAGGTGGAGCGGGGGTAGGATCGGTCCGATCCCATCCGCCGGGCGGCATGTCCGGCGAGCCCGTTGAGAGGAGGGGCCCGTGCCTCCTTCAGCTTCCGGGCGAGCCTCGATCAGAGGCCTCGCCGCCCTGATCTCGGTCGCGATCGTCCTCGCGCTTGCCGCCACCCCGTCCCCGGCCGGTCCCCTGCCGTTCGCGGCGGAGGGCGCGATGGCCGAGGCCTACACCGGCGTCGTGGACGCGTTCGGCACGTTCGAGGCCGCCGCCGCCCGTCTGGCCGACGGCGCCACCGACGAGGAGGCCGCGGCGGTCGTCGCGGCTCGTGACGCGCTGCTCGTCTCCGCGGTGACCCTGCTCGCGGCCGTCCAGGCCGCCCCGACGCCTGTGGCGGGAGCCGCCGCTCCGTCGCCGTGCGGGCCGGACCTGGCCGGGGTGGACAGCACGTACTCGGTGGACTGCACCCTGATCGTGGACGTGGGCGGCGACGACACCTACTCCAACAACGCCGGTGGAGCGCACGGCGGAGCGGCCGCGGTCATCGACCTGTCCGGGAACGACCGCTACGGCGGGACCCGGAGCAGCGGCGCGAACGGCGGAGCGGTGGCCGGGGCCGGGTTCCTGTTCGACGCGGCCGGGAACGACACCTACTCGGCGGGGACCAACGGGACCAACGGCGGCTCGTACTTCTTCGGCGTGGGGTTCCTGCTCGACGGGGCCGGCAACGACCGCTACACGGCCGGCCACAACGGGACCAACGGCGGCGGCGCGTCGGTGGGGCAGGGCACCCTGATCGACCTCGGCGGAGACGACACGTACTCCGCCGGCCGGACCGGCGTGAACGGCGGCTCCGACGGGACCGGCCGCGGGCTGCTCGTCGACGCCGGAGGCACCGACTCGTACGCCGACCTCGAGGCGTGCACGGGGTCGGGGACCGACCGGTCCGTGGCGCCCAAGGCGCTGGTCGGGGCGCAGCTCGACTCGACGGCGCCCGGCCCGGCGGCGTCGTGCCTCCCGGCCGTGCCCAACCCCCCACCGCCGCAGCTCGGATCGGTGACCGGCACGGTCAGCGAGGCGAAGACCGGCGCGGGGATCATCGGGGCGATCGTCGAGTGCGGCGGGCTCCAGACGGCCGGCGTGTCCCTGGTCGCCGGCCGGTACGTCATCCCGGTGGCGCCCGCGACCACGTTCAAGTGCACCGCCTCGGCCACCGGCTACCGGTCCAAGAGCGGGAGCGTCACCGTCGAGAACGGAGCGATCGCCACGCTGGACTTCGCCCTGCAGAAGGCCAGATAGGAGCTGTTCCCCGGCGAGCGAACTACCGAGGGTCGGGAGCGTCGTAGCTGATCGGCCGCACGGTGACCGGCAGGTCTCCGCGGAGGATCGCCGCGACGGCTGAATCACGTCCGGGCTTCGCCATCCGTTCCGGGCACCGCCGGATGAACGCACCCAGGTCCCCGGAGGAGACGACCGTCACGTGCCTCAGGCGGAGGGGGCTCCCCTTCACCGGGGCACCAACAGACACCAGGATCGCGTCGACCCAGACGTCCAGGCCGGCCCGGCGCAGGCGCCGCTTGACCTCCATGGCCGACCGGACCGCTTGCGCGGTCGCGTCCCGGTCCTCCCGCCCGTTACGGACGAGCGCACCTCGCTTCATCCAGACCGCGCCGGACCAGTTCTTCGTCTCGATCGCGAACACGCCCGCCGGCCCGACGAGCACGTGGTCGATGTTCCCGTGCCCGGTGTCGATGTCGTGGAGCGCCCGGTATCCGTACTGGCCCAGGTCTTCGAGGATCTCGGCAACAGCTATCTCCCCGCGCAGGCCCTTCAGGTAAGGGACGGGGTCGAGTCGGGTCTTCCCCTCGGAGACCTTCCAGGTGAGAGCGAGGATCGCGGACGCGGGGACGAGGAGCACCCACCACCGGGTCCCGAGGATGGCCAAGAGGACCGAGAGGAGCAGCAGCCCGAAGACGACCGCCGTGCGCCACCAGAACTGGCCTCGGAGCCACTGGCCGGCACGACGGGGGACCATGCTACCCGTTGCATCGGAGAACAAGACCCCTGACTTGAGGATCCCCCGCGGAATCAGGCCTGGGGGGAGAGCACGAACATGCGGAACTCGCGGTCGGTCATCCGGCGGTAGGTGATCCAGCCGGGCCAGATCCGGACGAGCTGCGGCCAGTACCGCTCGAACTCCTCGGACGTGGCCCGGCGCGCCGTCACGGGGACGACCTCGGCTCCGATCTGGACGCTGCCCTCCGGCGTCTCCGTCAGGTTGTGGGTCCACGCGGGATGGCCCCGCCGGCCGTAGTTCGAGCCCACCACCACGTAGCTGTCGCCGTCCCGCAGGTACAGGACGGGGTTCGACCTCGGCTGGCCGCTCCTCCTGCCGGTCGTGGTCAGCAGGAGCTCGGGGATGGCCCGGGGCGCGATGCCCCGCTTCCCGCCGGAGAGGCGCAGGGCCAGCCGGTCGACCGGGCTCCAGACGTACCGGAGGACGTACACGCCCGGCCTCGACCGCGTGAACCACAGCCCCAGCCGGTGGTACGAGGTGGGCCTCCGGGCCGCCGTATCGTCCGGTGTCGCCGCCACGATGCCGCGATCGAACACCCCCGCGCGCCCGCCGTCCAGTCGGCGCCGCGCTCCGGGAGCCCGGGTCAGGTCAGGGCTCGACCCGACTCACGGTTCCGACCCGGTCGCGCTGCCGGTCGAACGAGGCCACGACGCCGATCCCGGTCACCTCGGCGGCCGCGGCGAGGTACGCGTCGGCGAAGTCGATGCTGAGCGTCTCGAACAGCTCGATCCCGCGAAGCAGGAGAGCCAGGTCCGACACGGCCAGCGAGGGAAGCGCGAGCAGCGACTTGACCGCCACCGCAACCTCCTCGCGCGGCCTCCCGTAGAAAGTGCTCAGGACGTAGACGACCTCGGCCACGACGAGGTCGGTGAGCAGGAGCCGGTGGCCCGCCGACAGGAAGCGCGTCGCCCTCCGAGCCATCTCCGGGGGGTCGCCCGTGAGGTGGCGGATCAGGACGTTCGAGTCGACCAGCGCGATCAATGCGGCTCTTCGGTCCACCGCCGCCATGTCTCGGCCCGGATCCGCGACCAGGGCGCTCCTCGCTTCCCCGGCGGGACGGGCACGCTGCCGGCCAGCTCGAGGAAGTCCGGGACCTTGGCCAGGACGGCACGATCGCCGTGCACCTGGAAGAGGATCCGGTCCCCGGACCTGATCCCGAGGGCATCGCGCACGCTCTTCGGCAAGGTGACCTGCCCTTTCGACGTCACCGTGGCGGGGACGTACATGCGGCATGCCTCCTTACTCTTCGTACGAAGTAAGGATACCTCGACCCCCGAGCAGCCGTGACCGCCCCGGGACGGTATCTCATGGGTCTGACATGCTGGAGTGGCCCCTCCCAGGCACGTCCTCCAAAGGAAGGCCCATGCCGACCCGAGACGATCTGCGCAACGTGGCCATCGTGGCCCACGTCGACCACGGCAAGACCACGCTGGTCGACGCCATGCTCTGGCAGACCGGGGCGTTCCGGGCCGGCCAGGAGATGGGGACCCAGATCCTCGACTCGATGGACCTCGAGCGGGAGAAGGGCATCACGATCCTGGCCAAGAACACCGGGGTCCGCTACGGCGACGTGAAGATCAACATCGTGGACACGCCCGGCCACGCCGACTTCGGCGGCGAGGTCGAGCGCGGGCTGACGATGGTGGACGGTGTGCTCCTGCTGGTGGACGCATCCGAGGGCCCGCTGCCGCAAACACGCTTCGTGCTACGGA
>JACQTL010000268.1 GCA_016210805.1 Actinomycetota bacterium
CAGTTCGATTCTGCCCCTCGCCACTCAGGGCTTGGTGCGCGATTCCTCGAGCAGGGTCCGGATCTCCGCCTCGCGGTAGCGTCGGTGCCCCCCGAGCGTCCGGATCGAGGACAGCTTGCCGGCCTTCGCCCACCGGGTAACCGTCTTCGGGTCCACGCGGAACATCGCCGCGACCTCCGCGGGCGTCAGGAGCTTCTCCTCGTTGTCGACCGTCTTCACCGTCCGCCTCCTCCGGCGACTGGGTCCACCAATGCTTGCATTGCGAACGCATCGGAAGGTAGCCGACATGTGCCAGCGGGGTCAATCGGATTGGGAGCTTTCGTCGAGTTGTCCTCCTTGCGAGGAGCTGCGGGAACGGCGGCTCCCCGGGGCGCCCCGGCGACCCTCAGTTGAGCGACTCGTGCGCCCGGACCTCGGCCCACCGGCCGGCCACCGCCTGGTAGAGCTCGGTGGACCGGGCCATGTCCCCCTCGACCAGCGCCTCGATCGCCGAGCTGACGTCCCTGGCGCTGTGGTCGTCGTCGAGCTCGTCCCACGTGAACAGATCCGACACGGTCGCGTAGTCGAGCTCCAGGGACGCCCGCTCGTCGAAGGCCTCGATCCACCGGGTCAGGTCCTCGACCAGCTCCGTCACGAACGAGAGGCCCGCCCTGCGGAGCACCGAGAGGGCTCGCTCGGCACGCTCCCGCGCCGGCCCCACCCCGGTCCAGTAGTGGAGGCGGTACCCACCTTCCTCCCGCTCGGCGACCTTCCGCTCCTCGTCGGCCACGAGCACGAACCACCGGATGGGCACGTGCCAGGGGCTCTGAAGCAGGGAGGGGATCGACGATGGATCGCGCCGCCTGAGCTTGGCCAGCTCCTTGGCCGCTCGCCGGGCCTCCACCTCGGGGACGAAGGCCTCGGCCACCTCCGGCGCCGCGGACTCCCGGAGGGACAGGAGGCTGGCCAGCACCCGGATCCGGGTCCTCCACGGGCAGACCTGGTAGACCCCGTCCACCAGCCGCACGTCGGCCTGCTCCCCCTCCGCCGAGGAGATCAGCCCGACCCTCCCCCGGGGCGCCGTGGCCCGCTCCCGGTAGACCGGCCTGGTCGGCGGGACGTGTCCCCCCGACAGGATGTAGCGCTCCCAGTGGACCCTCTCGGCGGTGGGGAACACCTCGAGAGGCTGGAAGACCCGGAGGTAGGCGCAGGGGATCACGACAAGCCGGATTATAGGGGCGCCCGGAGCCCCGACCGGTCGCCCGAGGGGCCGGTGCTATAGTGGCCTCGCTGGGGTCGCGTGCGCCATACGGCGGTATCCCGTCGCCGGGAGGAGCCATTGGAGGTCGCAGCGAGCGTATCCGGCCGGGCCGCACCGACGCCGTCGAGGGGCCCGGCCTGATGGGCGTATTCCCGGCCATCGGGGACGAGTTCGAGGAGGTCGTCTTCTTCCACGACCCCCAGTCCGGCCTGAAGGCAATCGTGGCCATCCACTCCACGATGCTCGGGCCGGCGCTGGGCGGGACCCGCTTCTACCCCTACCGCAGCGAGGGGGAGGCCCTCACCGACGTCCTCCGGCTGGCCAGGGGGATGACCTTCAAGGCCGCGGCGGCGGGCCTGGACCTGGGGGGCGGCAAGGCCGTGATCCTGGGCGATCCCCGGCGGGACAGGACCGAGGAGCTCATCCGGGCCTACGGGCGGTTCATCGACACGCTGGGCGGACGGTACATCACCGCCGAGGACGTGGGGACGACCGGCGAGGACATGGACCTGGTCCGTCGGGAGACCCGCTACGTGACCGGGGTCTCGCCGGCCATGGGCGGCGGCGGGGACCCCTCCCCGGTCACGGCCTACGGCGTGTACCAGGGCCTGATCGCCTGCGCGGAGGAGGCCTGGAAGGACTCGTCCCTCCAGGGCAGGCGCATCGCCGTGCAGGGGGTCGGGAAGGTCGGATACCACGTCGTGAAGCACCTGGTCGAGGCGGGGGCCAGCGTCGTCGTCTCCGACGTCGACGTGGACTCGGTGGCCAGGGCGGTCCGCGAGTTCGGGGTGGACACCGCGGACCCGGACAAGATCCACGCCGAGGAGTGCGACGTCTTCGCTCCCTGCGCGCTGGGGGGGATCATCCGCGACGACACGATCCCCTCCCTGAAGTGCCGCGTGGTGGCGGGCTCCGCCAACAACCAGCTCGAGCGGCCCGAGCACGGCGAGGCCCTCCAGGAGCTCGGGATCCTCTACGCCCCCGACTACGTGATCAACGCCGGTGGCCTGATCAACGTCGCCGACGAGATCAGGGGCTACGACCGGGAGCGGGCCCTGGCCCGGGTCCGGGAGATCTACCGGACCCTCCGGGCCGTGTTCAAGGTGGCCGGCGAGGAGGGCATCTCCACGGCGAGCGCCGCCGACCGGTTCGCCGAGGAGCGCATGCGCAAGGTCAGCCGACTCCGCCTCTACTGGGTCCCCGGCCGATCGCAGTACGGGACCCGCTCCAGCTTCTGACACCCCGGAGGGGTGCCGTATGCTCCCGGCCATGAGCGACGACGGCGACCGTACGGAACAGGGCCCCGCCCGGTCCATCCTCGGGCCCGGCGGAGAGGCATCCATCGACCCCGCCGACCTAGGCCTCAAGGAGGAGGACCTCCGGGAGCTCTACCGGCTCATGGTCCTGTCCAGGAAGGCCGACCTGGAGGCCACGGCCCTCCAGCGCCAGGGACAGCTCGCCGTGTACCCCCCGCTCCTCGGCCAGGAGGCCGCCCAGGTGGGCAGCGCGTTCGCCCTCCAGGACGAGGACTTCATCTTCCCCTCCTACCGCGAGATGGCCTCGGCCATCGTCCGGGGGGTGGACGTGGTCGGGTACCTCCTGTTCCACCGGGCCACGTGGCACGGGGGCATGTTCGACCCCAACGAGCACCGCTTCGGCGTGGTGTCGGTCCCCGTGGGCAGCCAGACCCTGCACGCGGTGGGCTACGCGATGGGCACGAAGCTCGACGGGAAGCCGGCCTGCACCCTGGTCTACTTCGGCGACGGGGCCACCTCCCAGGGCGACTTCCACGAGGCCTGCAACTTCGCGGCCGTGTTCCGGGCGCCGGTCGTGTTCTTCTGCCAGAACAACCATTGGGCCATCTCCGTCCCCTTCGAGCGCCAGTCGGTCGCGCCGGTGTACAGGAAGGCCGAGGCCTACGGGTTCCCCGGGATCCAGGTGGACGGCAACGACGTGCTGGCCGTGTACCAGGCCACCCGGGAGGCCGCCGAGCGGGCCCGGACGGAGCACACGCCCACCCTGATCGAGGCCCTCACCTACCGGCTGGGCCCGCACTCCACCGCCGACGACCGGACCCGGTACCAGCCGGCCGAGCAGATCGCGGAGTGGGAGGGCAGGGACCCCATCGTCCGGTACCGCCGGTTCCTGGAGTCCACCGGGGCCGGCGACGAGGCCTTCTTCTCCGCGTGCGACGACGAGGCCAACACGGAGGCGACCCGGATCCGGGAGGGCGTGATCGGTGCCGGCCCCCGGCCGCTGGAGGAGCTGTTCGAGTGGGTCTTCGCGGACATGCCGGAGCACCTCCGCCGTCAGCGCGACGAGGTCCTGGGGCGGGGAGAGGGCTGATGGCCGAGATCACCATGGTCGCCGCCCTGACCCGCGCCCTC
>JACQTL010000271.1 GCA_016210805.1 Actinomycetota bacterium
CTCGGGGTGCTGTTCGGCCTGCTGACCGCGCTCGCCTACGGCGGGTTCATCCTGGTGCTCCGCCAGGGGAACCGCGATCGCCGGCGCCCGGCCGGCCCCCTGTTCGACGCCACCCTGTCCTCCGCTGCGGTGGCCGTCCTGCTGGGGTTCGCCGTGGGCGACGTGAGCCTGGTGCCCTCCTGGCCGGCCCACGGCTGGCTGGTGACCCTGGCCCTGGAGGCCCAGGTCGTCGGGTGGCTCCTCATCTCGGTGTCCCTGGCCCGGCTCCCGGCCGCCGTGACTTCGGTGACCCTCCTGATCCAGCCGGTGGTCGCCGTGGTCCTGGGGATGGTGCTCCTGGAGGAGGCCCCCTCCGTCCTCCAGCTAGCCGGGATGGCCGTGATCCTGGCCGGGGTCCTGGTCGTCACGCTCCGTCGGCGGGCTCCCGAGGTCCCCGGGGCAGCTCCCGTGGCTCCGGCCGACGCGGGCTGACCCCGGCTACCCCGCCGGCGCCGGGGGCCTGAGCGGGTCGAACGGAGCCGGGTCGAAAGGCGGCTCGGTCCCCAGCAGGCCGGCGGCGAGCAGCCGGGCCGTGCCCCCTCCCAGGATCACCCCCAGCGAGCCGTGTCCGGTGGCCACCCACAGGCCCTCGCCCAGGCACCCGACGAGGGGCAGCCCGTCGAGGCTCATGGGCCGGACCCCCCACCACGTGGCCAGCACCGCCGGGCGGCCGAGCGACGGCATGAGGCCGGCGGCCCCGGCCATGATCCTGCGGGGGACCTCCGGGTCCTCGGGCTCGGGGAACAGCCCGGCCTGACGGGACGAGCCCACCAGGACGGTGCCGTCAGGGTTGGCGTGCAGGAGGGTCCCGAGCTCGGGCTCCCCCTCGCCTCCCGCGAAGGCCTCCCCCGAGACCGGCTCGATCGTGTCGTGGCCGGGGAGGAGCTGCCACCCGGCCACCTCGACCACGTGGCGGACGGGGGGGTCGGGAGGGGCGAGGTGCACGAGCCAGCCGCGGGCCCCGAGCACCGGGACGTGGTGCCCCACCGGACGGAGCAGCCCGGCCGTCCACGGGCCGGCGGCCAGGACCACGGCCCCGGCGGAGACGATCCCATCGTCGGTGGCCACCCCGGTGACCCGGTCCCCCGACGTGACCGGCGCCCGCACGGCGAGGTTCCGGAGGATCTCCGCTCCCGCGGCCCGGGCCTCGAGGGCCAGGGCCACGACCAGCGGGGCGGGGGCCACCCGCCGGGCGTCGTCCAGCAAAAAGCCGTCCAGGGCTCGAGGGCCGAGCCCCGGCTCCTCGGCCCGGAGGGCCTCGCCGTCCAGGTGCTCCACGGCCACCCCGGCCGCCCGGGCGGCCTCCGCCTGGGCCAGGGCCGGCTCGGCGTGGCCGGGCTCCGTGGCCACGACAAGGAACCCGATCGGGGCGGGATCGAGGGCCACCGGCACCGGGGACGCCGCGACCACCGGCTCGTAGACGCGCAGGCTCTCGCGGAACATCGGGACCAGCGGGGCCTCCGTCGGGGTGAGCAGGAGCCCGTGGTTCCGGCCGGAGGCCCCGGCGGCCAGCTCGCCCCGCTCGACCAGCGTGACCGAGGCGCCGCCCAGGGCGAGCTCCCGGGCCACCGCGCAGCCCACGATCCCCCCACCGACCACGACGAAGTCCGGAGCCATCACCGGGGACCCTACCCCACGGCCCCGGCGCCCTCGTGGGCCTTAGACTCCCGCCCGTGCCGGAGCTGTCCGAGGCGGACCGGGCCCTGTGGTCGGGCGAGGCCGGGGAGGGCCCCCGGATGGCCATGCGGGTCGTCCTGGCCCTGGCCAGGGCCGTGGGGGCCGAGCGGCTGATCGACGTCACCTCCGCCCACGTCGACGGCTGCCTCTACCACGGCGAGGTGAGCCTGGACTTCGCCCTTCGGCTCCTGGACGGCGGGGCCCGGGTGGCCGTCCCGACGACGCTGAACGTCGGGGCCGTGGACCTCCTGCACCCGGACCTCTACCGGGGGGACCCGGAGACGGGCCGCCGGGCCCGCAGGCTGATGGAGGCCTACACGGAGATGGGGTGCCGGCCCACGTTCACCTGCGCGCCCTACCAGGTCGCCGAGGCCCGGCCCGGCTTCGGCGAGCACGTGGCCTGGGCCGAGTCGAACGCCATCGTGTTCGCGAACTCGGTGCTCGGGGCCCGGACCGACCGGTACGGCGACTTCATCGACGCCTGCGCCGCGGTGACCGGGCGGGTCCCCGACGCCGGCCTGCACCGGACGGAGGCCCGCAGGGCCAGGGCCGTGTTCCGCCTGGAGGGGATCCCCGACCGGCTCCTCGACGAGGACGTCCTCTACCCCGTGCTCGGCCACCTGGTGGGCAGGGAGGCCGGGACTCTGGTCCCGGCCATGGTCGGCCTGCCCCCGGGGACGTCCGAGGACCGTCTCAAGGCCCTGGGGGCGGCCGCGGCGTCCTCCGGGGCCGTGGCCCTGTTCCACGCCGTGGGGGTGACGCCGGAAGCCCCCACGCTGGAGGCGGCCCTCCAGGGCCGCCCCCCCGAGCGCGAGCTCGCCGTCACGCCGTCGGCGGTGGCTCGGGCCCGAGACGAGCTCTCCACGTCGGCCGGGCCCGCCATCACCGCGGTGAGCCTGGGCACCCCCCACTCCTCGCCGGCGGAGCTCGAGCGACTGGCCGGCCTCCTGGACGGCCACGGGGTCCACCCCGACGTCGAGCTCTACGTCTCGACGGGGCGCGGCGTGCTGGCCGAGGCGGGGGCCCGGGGGTGGATCGCCGCCCTGGAGGGAGCCGGGGCTCGCGTCGTCGTGGACACGTGCACCTACGTGACGCCGATCATCCGGCGGCCGGGGGGGACGGTGATGACGAACTCGGGGAAGTGGGCCTGGTACGCACCGGGGAACCTCGGCGTGGACGTCGTCTTCGGGAGCCTGGAGGAGTGCGTCACCTCGGCGATCCGGGGGGAGGTGTGGAGGGACCGTGGCCTCTGGGCGGGGATCTGAGGCCCGGGCCCTGGCCCCGGGCCGGGGAGGGGGGACGGCCCTGGTCCTCGAGGAGCCGCTGTCCTTCTGGGGCGGGGTCGACCCGGCCACCGGGCGGGTGATCGACGCGCGACACCCCCAGGCCGGCGAGGTCGTCGCCGGCCGGGTCCTGGTCGTCCCGGCCGGCCGGGGGTCCAGCTCGAGCAGCAGCGTGCTGGCCGAGGCCATCAGGGCCGGGACCGGGCCGGCCGCCGTGGTGCTCGGCGAGGGGGACCCCATCATGGCCCTCGGCTCCGTGGTGGCCGCCGAGCTCTACGGGCTGGAGGTCCCCGTCGTGGTCGTGGGCCCCGACGCCTACCGGGCACTTCGCACCGGCCTGGCCGTCCAGGTGGACGCGGGAGCCGACGGGACGGCCTCGGTCCACATCTCGCCGCCGAGGTAGGGACCGCCGGCCGGCCGACGCTCGGGGATCAGCCCAGGAGGTCGCGGGCCAGGCCCAGCCACAGCTCGGTGGACAGGCGGAGGGACTCCTGGTCGATCCGCTCGTCGTCGCCGTGGAACATCGAGGTGAACTCGGCGAACGAGATCCGGTCGCTGAACAGCCCCGCCCCGTAGGCCGTGATGCCCTTCCGGCGGAAGAACCGGGCGTCCGTGGCCCCCGTGGTGATCATGGGCACGACCCGGGCGCCCTGGACCAGGGCGCCGGTGGCCCGCTGCAGCGAGTCCCACAGCGGGGTCTTCATGGGCGACTCGGTGGCGGCCTCGTCGTTCGCGGCCACCACCTCGACCGACCCGGCCAGGTCCGGCCCGATGGCCTCGTCGAGCATCTCGCGGACCTCCCGGCCGGTCTGCCCGGGGAGGGTCCGGATGTCCACCTGGAGCTCCACGGAGTCGGGGATCACGTTCGTCTTCACGCCGCCGTGGAGCACGGTGGGCGCGAATGTCGTGTGCGTGGCGGCATGGACCTCCCTGGCCACGCCGACGTCGTCGAACGACTCCACGAAGGCGGCCACGCCGGCCGGGTCCAGGAGGACCTCGGCGATCTCGGCCGGGAGGTCCAGGCCCTCCACGAACCGGCGCCAGACCTCGGGGATCCGGGTCGTCGGGCGGTACTCGGCGATCCGGCGGACCACCTCGGCCGCCTTGACCAGGGCGTTGTCGGTGCGGAGCGGCATGGACCCGTGACCGGATGTCCCGGTGACCCTGATCGTGCACCAGTGGGTCCCCTTCTCCCCGACCAGCACGGGGAGCTTGGGCCCCGGCGTCGTGGACGGGAGCGGGAGGCGGAACCCACCGGCCTCGGTGACCACGTGGTCGGCCCGCACGGCGTCGGGCTCGTTCTCCAGGAGCCAGTCCGCGCCGTGCGCGCCCAGGGCCTCCTCGTCGGCCACCGCCAGGAACACGAGCGTGCCCCGGGGCCGGAACCCGTCGACGGCCAGGCGCCGGGTGGCCACGGCCATGGAAGCCGTGAGGTTCAGCATGTCCACCGCCCCCCGGCCCCACACCTCGCCGTCGATCAGCTCTCCCCCGAAGGGGTCGTGCCGCCACCGGTCCGCGCTCACGGGCACCACGTCGATGTGGCCCATGAGGAGGAGGGCCGGGGCGTCCGGGTCGGCCCCCTCGATCCGGCCCACCAGGCTCTCCCGGCCCGGGAGGGGCTCGTACCGCTCCACGGCCAGGCCCGACCCATCCAGGTAGTCCGCGAGCGTGCCGGCGTTCCGGGTCTCGCCCCCGGACCCCGGGGACCCGTCGTTCACGCAGGCGTTCCGGATCAGCTGCCGGAGGAGCTCGGTGACCTCACCGGTCGGATCCTCCCCTCCGCTCAACAGGCCTCCTCGTCGTCGTCGCCGCCGGGGCCGGGGGCGGCCTCCGCGGGAGAGCCTTCCTCGATCACGACCTCCAGCCGTGCGTGGGCCTCGCGGAGGGCCGCCTCGACCCGGTCGGGGGTGTCGGCCCTGGCGAACAGGAACCCCAGGTACCGGTCGCCCTCGGGGAGCGGGACCACGGGGCGACCGGGGTGGATCGTGATCTCCAGGCCGCCCACCCCGGGGACGGAGAGCGCCGCCTCCCGGCCCCGGACCTCGCGAAGCACGCCGGCCCGGGGGATGGGAAGCATCATGACCCCCGAGGCCGCCCGCTCGCGCTCGATCCCCTCGAGGGGAGCTCCCAGCGCGTGGCGGAGGATCAGCTCCTCGAGTCGGACCCCCGCTCCGAACCGGAGGGCCCGGGAGCACAGGCCCCCGATCGACCGGGCGGCCAGCTCGAGGACCACGGGGCCGTCGGGCGTCAGGCGGAGCTCCGCGTGCACGGGGCCCTCGGCCAGGCCGAGGGCCCTGGCGGCCCGGGCGGCGACCTCCCCCACCCGGGCGGCGGCCTCGGGCTCGATCCGGGCCGGCGTGACGTAGATCGTCTCCTCGAAGAAGGGGCCCTCCATCGGGTCGGGCTTGTCGAACAGGGCCAGGACCTCCAGGGTGCCCGAGCGGAGCAGCCCCTCCAGGGCCACCTCGGGGCCGGGCACGAACCGCTCCACGAGCAGCGGGGCGTCGGGGTCCTCCCGGGCCACGATCCAGCGGACCCGGGCAGCGGCCGCCACGGCCGAGGCCGGGTCGTCGGCCCGGATCACCCCCCGGGAGGCTGAGAGGGAGACCGGCTTCACCACGCAGGGGAAGCCGACCTCGCCGGCCGGACCGGCCACGTCGTCGCCCGGGCCCACCACCCGGTGGTCGGGCTGCGGGATCCCGGCCGCGGCCAGGGCCGCGCGCATCGCCGCCTTGTCCCTTGACCGGGCGGCGGCTTCCGGGGGGTTGTGGGGGAGCCCCAGGCGCTCCCCGGCCAGGGCCGCCGCGACGACTCCCTGGTCGTCCACGGCCACGATGGCGTCGAGCGGACGGCGGGCGGCCAGGCCGGCGATCGCGTCGGCGGCCTCCTCCGGGCGGGACAGGGGGAGGCGGATGGCCCGGTCCCCCATCGCCCCGGCCAGGGCCTGGCGACGCTCGGAGGCCACCACGACCTCCGCGCCCAGAGCCTCGGCGG
Source organism: Actinomycetota bacterium (assembly GCA_016210805.1). GTDB lineage: Bacteria > Actinomycetota > UBA4738 > UBA4738 > JACQTL01. The sequence continues at coordinate 5,994 of JACQTL010000271.1, forward strand.
CTTCCAGGAAGTCGGCGGCCCGGTACGTCGCGGAGGGGAGGAGGAGGAGGACTCGAGGCACAGATGTATCCTAAGGGCGTGGGACGGTCCGACCCGCGCCGGGCGGGCCGGGAGCCCTCGAGCATCGGAACCGCCATGGCCACCGAACCGACAACCGATCCCGTCACCGAGCCCCTGGTCCGGATCTCCGACCGGGCCCGGGAGAAGCTCATCTCGCTCCGCCTGCAGGACCCCGAGAACGAGCGCCTGGCCCTGTGGCTGGCCGTGGCGGGGGTCCGCGACGGGCGCTACGTCTACGACATGACCTTCCGGTACCTGACCGACGCGGCCGAGGGTGACGCCGTCCAGGAGGAGGACGGCCTGACCGTGATCGTCCCCGGGTCCAGCGTGGGCAAGCTCCGGGGGGCCTCGATCGACGCCGAGCCGCCCCAGGGCCGGCTCACGATCGACAACCCGAACCGCCCCAGCGCGGTGGGCATGGCCCTCCCCGTGGTGCCCAAGCCCGCGCCGGGCGGCGGGTTCGGGGGGCAGGGAGCCCACGCCGGGCACGCCCACGCCGGGCACGCTCACGCCGGGGCGGAGGCGCCGGCCAGCCCCGCCGTGGGGGCCCACGCGACGGGTGACCTCTCGGGGGACGTGGCCCAGCGGGTGGCCCAGGTCCTGGACATGGCCATCAACCCCAGCATCGCCTCCCACGGGGGACGGGCCGAGCTGGTGGCCGTGGAGGACGACACCGCCTTCCTCCGGCTCTCGGGAGGGTGCCAGGGGTGCGGCATGGCCTCGGTCACGCTGACCCAGGGTATCCGGGTGGCCATCACCGAGGCCGTCCCGGAGATCGCGAACGTGGTGGACGTCACCGACCACGCCTCCGGCACGAACCCCTACTTCGAGCCGGCCAAGAAGTAGTCGCCCCTCAGGGGCAGAGCGGGCTGGACAAGAGCGACCAGCCCTTGGCGATCTTCAGCATCTTGCCGATCCGGGTCCCCACGATGAAGCTGGGGAGCCACCGGGTGTCGACCACCAGGTGGGTGAGGTTGCCGGCCGCCGGCAGGGCCGTCACCCGCACCGGGCTCCCCGAGTCGCCGAAGATGGCCAGCCCGTCCCAGCCGTAGGCGCCGGCCTTCCAGTTGAGCGAGACGCCGGCCCGGGGGGTCCCCCCCGTGCCGATGGCCAGGCCGTGTCCGTAATGCCACACGGTCTCGGGCCCGGAACCCGAGTACGCGCCGCACGGGCCTCCGACCAGGGCGGTGGTGGCGCTCACCCAGGTTCGAAGCGCCGGGGCGATCGATACGAGGGCGAAGTCGTCCCCGACACCGCCGTCCCGCCTGGCCAGCACGCTCCCCACGTTGACGAGCACCGGGTTCGAGCCGCCGGGTGCCACGGTGAGAAGCACGACCGGCTGCCCGACCTTGTCGACGCAGTGCCCGGCCGTGCCGATCGCGACCGAGCCGCCCTTCGAGAAGACGAAGTTCATCGTGCACCCGGCCGGCGAGATCATCCACGCGCCCGGACGGATGCCGACCACGCTCGGGAACGGGGCGTCGATCGGCGCGGCCACCGGGCGCCCCGGCCGGGCCAGCACCTCGGCGGCCAGCTCGGCGGTGTACCAGGACGGGGTCGCCCCCCGCATGGGGACGGCGAACCCGTCGCCGTGGGGCACGACCCCCGGCACGGAGCGAAGGTCGACCGCCCCCGGGGCGGTCCCCACCGGAGGGGCGGTCCAGGCGCCCGCGGTGGCGGTGATGAACAGGGCGGCAACCATGGCCAGGGCGGTGCCGACCGTCGCGCGTCGCATGGGTCGCATCGGCGGGTCTCCTTCCGTCGCGTCCGGGGAGGCGGCCGAGCCGCCGGTACCGCTCACTTACCCACCGGCTGGTGCGGGATAACTAGCCTTCTTGCGGGGCCGAGATGCCCCGTTTGGACGCCCCCGGACCTGGGAACCGTCAAGGGGAACTAGTTACTTTGAGCTAGTCCCTGATGGACCCGACCTGTGGTCCGATCTCCGCGCCGTGCCCGCGGGCGCGGAGGCCGGGCACGTGGCGAGGAGGACGGGATGGGTGACCACGGTGACCCCGGTTCCCCCGGTGGTCCGGGCGGTTCGGGCGGTTCGCGTGGTTCGGGGAAGCTCCCCGCCATCCGCCCGGCCGACCGGGGCCTGCTGCAGGCCGCGTTCGCCCAGCGCGTGGACGCGCTCCTGCGCCGGGCCGGCCGGCGGCCCGTCGTGGTCGGGGAGGCCGATCGGGGCCGGGCCTTCGGCCCGGGGGGCTTCCGCCGGCTGATCGAGCCGCACTACTGGGCGGTCCTCGAGGGGGCCGGCGGGACAACCACCCTCATGGCCACGGCCGACGCCTCGATCAGCGTCCTGGAGGAGAGCGTGGCCCGCTTCGTGTGGTGGGCCAGCGAGTGGAAGCCGTTCTGGCGGAGCCCGGCCCTCCTGGTGAGCGGCGTGGTCCGGCTGTCCGAGGAGGATGAGGTGCACGGCACGGTCGCCAGGTTCCTGGGCGACGAGCTGACCCGCCTGGTCCCCGACCTCCGCCACGTGATGGTGGAGGCCCCGGCGGGGGCCACGATCCGGGAGGCCGGGCGGGCCCTGGCCGACCGGGCCGTCCAGGCGGTCGCGGCCGTGCTGGGCGAGGAGGCCACGGCCCGGTGGGACCAGGGAAGGGAGGCCCGGTGGGACCAGGGAAGGGAGGCCCGGTGAGGGCCCGGAGGGGCCGGGCCGCCCGGGCCGTCCTGGCCGCCGCGCTGGTCGCCGGCGCGTCGGCGACCGTCGGGGCCCCCGGCGCCGCCGGGCAGAGCCCCGACCTCCCCTCGGCCCCCGACCGGGAGTTCGGCCTGTTCTTGAACGTGCTCCCCCCGGGCCAGGGCTCGAGCCTGACCCCCGAGCAGGCCCTCCGCTTCGAGGCCACCGGGGAGCGGCCGGCCCACGGCGACGACCAGCTGGCGATGTACGCGGCCCTCCCCGCGGCCGGCGACCTCTCCGCCGCCGACCTCTCCCGCTTCTTCAAGTCGGAGGGCTGGGTCCTGCCCGCGGAGGACATGGTCCGGGTGGACAGCCCCCGACCGGGGCTCACGATCGTTCGCGACCGGTTCGGCGTGCCCCACGTGTACGGGGAGACCAGAGCGGACGCGGCCTTCGGCCTGGGCTACGTGACCGCGATGGATCGCCTCTTCATGGCCGACGTCCTCCGCCACGTCGGGCGGGGGCGCCTGTCCCAGTTCCTGGGGCCCACCGAGTCGAACCTGGCCCTGGACCGGGACACCTACCTGGTGGCTGGCTACTCGGAGGAGGAGCTCCAGGCCCAGGTGGACCGGCTGGTCGAGCTCGGCCCCGCGGGCCGGCAGGTGGTCGAGGACGGCGAGAGCTTCATCGCGGGGATCAACGCCCGGGTCGACGAGGTCATCCTCGACCCCTCGCAGATGCCGGCCGAGTACGGCGCCCTCCAGCTGGTACCGACGCACTGGTCGCCCACGGACGTGGTGGCCGTGGCCATCCTCATCCAGGCCACGTTCGCCGGAGGAGGGGGCGGGGAGCTCTCCAACGCCGCCTTCCTCCAACACGCCGCGGCCCGCCACGGCGAGGAGCGAGCCCTGGCCCTGTGGCGCGACCTGCGGACCGCCGAGGACCCGGAGGCTCCGGTGACCACGGAGGGCTCGTTCCCCTTCATGGCCCCCGGGCCGGTGGACCCGGCGGCGGTGGCCCTCCCCGACCCGGGCTCCGTCACGCCAGTGGACCCCATCTCCACGGCGCCGTCCTCCGGGGCGGGCCTGCCGGCCCCCGCCGGAGGAACCGAGCCCGCCGCCCCGATCCTCCGCGGGCTCGCCCGGCTCGCCGAGGGGTTCCCGTCGGGGATGAGCAACTGGCTCGCGGTGACCGCCGACCGCAGCGCATCGGGGCACCCCGTCGCCGTAATGGGTCCCCAGACCGGCTACTTCGTGCCCGAGATCCTCATGGAGGTGGCCGTGCACGCGCCGGGCTTCGACGCCCGGGGTGCGACCTTCCCCGGCGTCAGCCTGTACGTGCTCCTCGGCCGGGGGCCGGACTTCGCGTGGAGCGCCACGTCGGGCGGGTCGGACCTGATCGACGTGCGCGCCGAGCTCCTGTGCGACCCGGAAGGGGGGACGCCGGCCCCCGACGCC
>JACQTL010000272.1 GCA_016210805.1 Actinomycetota bacterium
CACCGAGACCACCACGCCTCCGGCGGAGACGACGACGCCTCCCGTGGAGACGACGCTTCCCGGCGGCACGACGGGCGGGCCGGGCGACGGCGGAGGAGGAGGCGGCGGCGACGGGGCGGTCGGGCCGGTGGCCGCGTGGGCCCTGGCGGGGATCCTGGTCCCGACGTCCGTCCTGGCCGGCGGGCTGCGCTACAGAAGCCCCGGCCGGCGGCGGCGGCCGCCCGCCCCTCGGCCCCCGGGCTAGGACGGCCCGGACCCCGTGAGGTCCGACGGGGCGGCGCGTCCGCGCTCCGCGCGGCCCGCCTCCCGATCCCCCGGCTCCTCTTCCGCCGAACTGACCCAGGACCGGCCCTCGGGCGGCAGCGGGAGGACCACGTGGATGCGCGTGGGGGCCCGGAGGTCGATCTCCCTGACCTCCCCGCCGGCCCCCTCGACCAGCGAGCGCAGCGACCCGACCTCCACGTCGTCGGGCTCGATGGACCTCGGGGGGGCCATGTGCTGGAGCACCACGGACAGGAGCAGCCCCTCGTCGGTCTCGTCGGCACCGAGGATGCCCCGGCCCTCCTCCCGGCCCCGCACGGCCAGGGCGGCCAGGCGCCGCCAGATCGCGAACATCTCCCAGGGAGGGAGGTGGGTGGAGGCCGTCTCCGGCCTCACCGCGGGCACGAGCCGGACCCGGGGGTTCGTGGCCCCGACCGCCTCCACGACCCGTCCCGCGATCCGCAGTAAAGAGCGTTCCCGGTGGCCGGTGTCGTCCGGGTCCGCCGGGCCCGGCCCGCCCGGCTCCCGTCCCGGCGCGCCGCGGTGGGTACCGTCCGCGATGCCGGACAGCGCCATGAGGTCCTCGGCCAGGAAGGCCACCCGCCGGACCTCACGGACCAGCGCCCCGGCGGCCCGCTCTCCGGCCTCCGATGCACGGACCGCCGGATCGTCGAGCGAGGCGGCCAGGGTCCGCAACACCTCGACGGGCTCCGGCAGCTCGCGAAGCAGGAAGACCAGGCGGTCCAGGCGCTCGGTGCCCACCTCGGGTGGGGTCCGGTTCCCGGGACCCGATCCGTCGGGGTCCTCCTCCCACGGGGCGTGGATGAACTGCGGAGGGAGGGCCATGGCCAGGGGGGTGGCACCCTCGGTCAGGGCCCGGAGCGACGACAGCAGAACGTCGCCCTGGGTCCCCTTCAGCAGGTACCCGGCGGCCCCGGCCCCGATCATGCCCCGGACGAACTCCCTGTCGCTGTAGGCGCTCCACCCCACCACCACGGTGTCGGGCTGGCGCCGCCGGATCCGCCGGGTCGCGTCGATGCCCCCGGCCCCGGGGATCCGCAGGTCCATGAGCACCAGGTCGGGTTCGAGCTCCGAGGCCAGACGGACGGCCTCCTCGGTCTCCTCGGCCTCGCCGACCACCTCGAAGTCCGGCGAGGCGTCGAGCATCCGCCGGAGGGCGGAGCGCATCGACGGGTTGTCCTCCACGAGGAGCAGCCGGATGCCCGCCTCCACGTCGCCCTCCGCCTCAGGCCAGGGCCGCTTCGCTGGGAGCGGGAGCGAGGTCCAGGGGGAGCGTGGCCACGACGGTGGTCCCCGAGCCCGGGCTGGACCGGACCATGAACGTCCCGTTGGCCAGCTCGGTGCGCTCGCGCATCGAGGCCAGGCCCACCCGGCCCATGCGCAGGAAGTCCCTGACCCGGCTGGCCTCGAACCCGTCGCCGTCGTCGGCGATCTCGATCCGGAGCTGGCCGGCCACGGCCTCCACGCTGACCTCCAGGCTCCGGGCCCTGGAGTGCTTCCCGCTGTTGCTGAGGGCCTCCTGGACGATCCGGTAGGCCAGGGTCTCCAGGTCGGCCGGTACCTCGACGAGCGAGCGGCTCCGGAAGCCGGTCCGGATCCCCGTGTCCCGCCCGAACCGCTCCAGCACGTCGCGGAGGGCCGGGACCAGGCCCCGCTCCTCCAGGACTGGCGGGCGGAGGTCGGCCATGAGCCGGCGGAGGTTGTCGGTCTCCTCGGCGAGCTCGGAGCGGACCTTGGTCAGGACGTCGATGCCCTGCTCGACGCTCCCCCCCTTGAGCATGAGCAGCACGGCCTCCAGGGACAGCGACGCCGCCGAGACCCCCTGGACCGGCCCGTCGTGGAGGTCGCGGGCGATCCGGTTGCGCTCCTGCTCGATCGCCGCGTTGGTCCGGCGGAGGAGCCTGGTCCGGTCGTCGTCCCGGTCCTGGAGGAACTTGAAGAGCTGGCGGATCGTCTGGTCGGCCACCTTGGCCGAGGTCACGTCGCGGATCAGGAGGAGCCGGCCTCCGTCGGGGCCGGGGAGCTCGGAGGCCCGGGCCTCGAGGTGCAGGCCGTGCCCGTCGCGGCCCAGGGTGGTCTCCCCGGTGAGGGGGAGCGCGCCGAATGAGGGGTCGGCTCCCTCCACGGAGGAGGCCAGGTCGGTCCAGGCCCGCCCCACGACCTGGTCGGAGCGGAGGTCGATCATGGAGCAGAAGGCCTCGTTGGCCCGGCGGATCACGCCCCGGCGGTCGAGCTCCACGATCCCGTCCACCGCCGCGTCGAACAAGAGGCGCAGGCGCTCCTCCGACGAGGCCAGGGTGCGATGGGCCTCCTGGACCCGCTCCAGGGCCGAGGCCGCCTCGCCCAGGGCGCCCTCCTTGGCCACCAGGGCCTGGCGGGTCTCCTCCTGGGACCGGGTCGCCCTGAGCTGGTTGATCAGGATCCGGACCACGATGCCCATGGCCAGCACGGCGAGCAGGACGGACCCCTCCACGGCATCGGCCCGCCTGGGGCTCTGCATCGAGAAGGCCACGGCCAGGCTCGCGCAGGCCGCGGCCACCGACACCGCGGTGAGGATGGGCCGGCCCCACCTGGTCCGCACGACGGGCGGCCCGCTCGCCGTGAGCCGGCGCTCGATCGTCCCCATGGCCGCGAAGGCCAGGGCGGCCAGGCCGAAGGGCAGGAAGGTGGCCGGCTCCCCGGGCTTGAAGCTCCCCCTGACCCATTCGAACGCGAACGGGATCGCCGCGCCTGCCGTCACGCCCACCGCGGCGAACACGCCGAGGTGCATCGGCGAGGGGACCCACAGGGCCAGGGCCCCCCACGCGGCCACCGGGGTCACGATGACCAGGGCGAAGACGACGCTGGACAGAAGGGTCCACGACGACATCCCCTCGGTGGCGCCGGGGCGGATCAAGAGGTAGAGGATCCCGCCCCCCGCCGCGGCGATCAGGGCCACGTCGGCACCGACCTCCGACCGGTCCTCCTCCGCGAAGTGGTCCCGGAGCTCCCTGACGAACGGGAGCACGACGAGGACCCCGATCAGCAGGAAGGCCAGGTCGAGGACCCCGGTCCCGCCCTGGAACGGCCGGCCCGGGCCGGCCAGGGCCTGGACGAACATGACGCCCCGGCCCACCCCGGCCGCCGCGAGGGCCGCGGCCAGGGGGATGCCCGCCCTCCAGCCCCCGGGGGAAAGGAGGTGGCGGAACGTGACCGCACCGGCCACGAGGTAGACGAGGAAGAGCGAGCCGTGTGCCGTGAGAGCCCGGGCCTCCGGGGTCTTTGGCATGAGCACGGACGTCGCGACCACGCCGAGCCCCAATAGGGCCAGGAGCCCCAGGCTCGCTCGAATGCTCCGTTCGGGGGCCGCGCGCTCCATCCCTCCTGGATATCGGCCCATCCGGCCTACTTCTGAACGGTCCGAGGAGGATGCGGCGGGGGAAATTTGCTTGGTCAGTTGGGACTAGTCATCCCAGGCTCGAGGCGGGTCCCCTCGGCCGGCTCATGGCCGGGCCGGGGCCGCGCCCGCGACGTCACTCGATGAGGTGGCGCCTGAGGGCCTCGGCCACCGCCGCGGTGCGGTCGGACGCCCCGAGCTTCTCGAAGATGTGCTCCAGGTGGGTCTTCACCGTGTCGGGGGAGATGAAGAGCTTCTCGGCGATGTCCCGGTTCGTGTGGCCGAACGCGAGGAGCTGGAGCACCTCCACCTCGCGCGCGGTGAGGGTCTCCGCCCGGCGGTCCCTCTCCTTGGCCTGGGACAGCTCCTCGGCGAGGGCCACGACCAGCTGGGGGTCGATCACCATGTTCCCGCCGGCCACCAGGCGGACGGTCTGGATCAGGTGCTCGGCGTCGCGGGCCTTGAGGACGTAGCCACGGGCTCCCGAGCGGACCGCCTCCACCACGAACTGCCGGTCGTCGTAGGCGGTCAGCATTATCACGCCCACGTCCGGATACTTGTCCCGGATCCGCCGGGCGGCCTCGAGTCCGTCCATCTCGGGCATGCGGATGTCGAGCAGCACGATGTCCGGATGGGTCTCCTCGATCAGCGACAGCACCTCGGTGCCGTCGGCGGCCTCCCCGACGACTTCGATGTCCTCCGCCAGCTCGAGGTACCGACGAAGGCCCTGGCGGACCAGGGAGTGGTCGTCGGCGATGGCAACCCTGATCGTGGTCAAACGATCCCCTCCTGCCCGGACCAGCGTGTCGCTCGCGCTCACATCCTAGTGGTTCGGCACGTCCGGTCAGAAGATGAAGTACCAGTTCGCGAAAAGTGTCGCCAGCAGGCCGAGCAGCCCGGCCGAGAGCGTGAGCACGGCCTCGTGCCTCCGGGGCCGCCCCTCGGTGAGCATGGCCAGGGCCCAGACCAGGGGGAACACCACGGCCAGGAACCGGGGCATGGACAGGAGGGGCCGGCCGGGGTAGGGGAGGGAGAGCGGGACCAGGATGCTCGCCCACGCGTAGACCGCGTAGCCGGGGCGGAGCCGGGCCAGGGCGATCCCGGCCAGGCCCAGGGCTGGGACCACGACGATCCAGTCGAGCAGGTGGTAGCCGCCCGGGTACACGCCGAACCACCGGAAGGCCTCCCTGGTGGCCCACCACAGCGAGACCCACGGCAGGGCCTGCTCGCGCTGCCACTGCGACTGCACGTCGAGGGGGGCGGTGGCGTCGCCCCGGGCGAGCCCCCACCAGGCCAGGACGGCCACGGTCCCCAGCCCAACGACCGCGGCCCACGGGATGCCCGAGCGGGCCCCGGGCCGTCGCTCCCGGACCTGGTGGACCGCCTCGACGAGGAGCGCCGGCGCGAGCACGATCCCCACGGCGCGGGTGGCCGCCGCGCCCGCCCCGGCCAGGCCGGCCACCGCCCACCTCCCCCGCCTCGCTCCCCAGAACGCCAGGATCGACAGGAGGAGGAAGGGCGACTCGCTGTACGGGGCCAGGAAGAAGAACGAGGTCGGGAAGACGGCGAGGTACAGGACCGCGCGCCGCGCCGCGGCCTCCGAGAGCTCGGACGCGCTCAGGAAGTAGAGGGCGATCAGGGCCCCGGCGAACGCCGCGTTCGACACGACGAGCGCGGCGGCCAGGGGGTGGCCCCCGAGGAGGGGGGAGAGGGCTCGGATCAGCAGGGGGTACAGGGGGAAGAACGCCGCGGTCCGGCCCTCGTCCCCGTAGCCGAGCGTGGCGATCCTCAGGAACCACAGGGCGTCCTGCCGCTCGAACGCGGTGAACATGTTGTGCGGTCCCGGGGAGAGCGGGGGGGCGGGCCACCCGGGGACGTCGACCCCGTCGAGGGCGGGGAGGACCCCGACGGCTAGGAGCCCGAGGAGGAACAGGGCCACGCGGAGGGCCAGGAAGACCTTCAGGCAGTACAGGACGCCGGCCCGGATCCGGTCCCGCTCGGACCGGTGCCCGGCCGGTGGCGTCCCGCCGGAGGGCCGGAGCCCCTCCTCGGTGGCCCGGGCGCCCCCGGGGTCGTCGCCCGTCACGCCACCGCGACCTCGGTCCGGGGGACCTCGATCGAGTCGGGGGCCTCCGTCTCCCCGCGGACCCACGCGACCAGGCAGGCCCCCAGGACCACCGCCCGGACCACCACGGCGAGCTCGAAGTAGCCGATGGCCATCGCCGCGGTCCACCCGGGCTCGAACCCGGGATCACCCACCCCGTTCCTCCCGAACCACGCGAAGCGCGTCACGAACACGGCCACGTCGGCCGCCGCGAACGCGACCCAGTACCGGAGCCGGGGCAGGGCGAGGGCGAACCAGGGGAGGATCCACAGGCGGTACTGGGGCGAGTACACCTTGTTGGTGAGCAGGAACGCCACGATCAGCGGGAACCCCAGGGTCCACCTGGGGAAGTCCGGCTCGCGCCGGGCCCGGAGCCACCACAGGAGGCCGGCCAGGGCCAGGAAGGCCAGCAGGGACAGGAGGTTCACCTCCGCGGTCCGCCCGCAGCCGGGCCGGCTCGACCAGAAGGGGTCGCCCAGCAGCCGGTGGCAGGCGCTGAACCACAGGCTGTCCCAGTCGACCGGCCGCAGGCTGTTGAACCGGAAGAACTCGAACCAGTTGCGGGGGGCCAGGAGCATGAAGGGGAGGTTCACGACCAGCCAGGTCCCCGCCGCCGACCAGGCCAGGTGGATCCCCTCGTCGGGACGGCGTTCCCGCAAGCGCCCCGCCACGAACGGCACCACGAGGAGGGCGGGGTAGATCTTCGCCGCGGCGCCGAGGCCCAGCAGGATCCCGGAGGCCACCGGGCGCCGGCGGAGGTAGGCCAGGGTCCCCAGGGTGGCCAGGGCCACGGCCAGGAGGTCCCAGTTCACGAAGGCGTACACGAGGAGGGTGGGGGCCAGCGCGAAGTACAGGGCCCGCCTCCCAACGGCCAGGTACAGGGCCACCGAGGTGACCCCGCCCAGTATCGAGAGCAGCAGCACGTTCGAAAGGAAGAAGGCCTGGAAGCCCCGGACCGGCCAGGCCGCCGCGGCCATGAACAGGCCCGTGCCCACGGGGTACTCGTTCGGGGCCTCCAGGTACGGGAACCGGCCCTCGCTGAGCTGCTCGGTGTGGTACAGGGGGATGATGTCGGAGTAGCAGAGGAGCCTGTACTGCTTGCCCCCCCAGTCCCCGGGGATGCACGGGGACTTCTGGGCCAGGCCCAGGAGCAGGGTCGCCGCGGTGGCCAGGAGCACCAGCCCCAACCCGATGCGCGGTCCTCGGTCCGCCCCCATGGGGACCGATTATGACCGGGGAAAAGGGTGCGGGGCCGCCGTGGGGGAGGCGGCCCCGCGCTCAGGGAGGGGGCGTGCGTGCGGTTCCCCGGTCGGTCGGTCCCGTCCTGTGTCCTGGGGTGGACCGGAGCGGCCGACCGGCTGCCGCTCCCAGAACCTACGTCGGCCGGGCCGGCCGGCCATTCCCACGGAGCGGTAATTCCCCCTACCCGTCACGGGGTACCGGCCGGGCGGCCGAGGCCAGGGCTCAGCGGGGATCCGGGGGGAAGAGGAGCTCGAAGGCCAGCGTCTCCGCCAGGGCCTCCAGGCCGAGGTACGGGCGGTGGCGTCTCCGCCCGTCCCGGTGAAGCTCGACGGAGAGGGGCGAGCCGTCCAGCACGGCCACCACCGCCCCGGGGAGCTCGACGGGCTCGGAGGCGATGAGGGCGTCGGCCCCGAGCCGGGAGGCCGCCTCCGCGGGGTCGACCCCCGAGGGCACCAGCACCGCGTCGAACCTGGGATCGAGGGACAGGAACGCGTGGACGGCCGACCCGGAGAGGTGGGGGCGCATCGCCACGGCGACGCGCGGGGTTCTCCGGTCCATGTCTCGACGAGGTTAGGGGGAGCCCGCCCGCCCGGCACGCTCGTCCGCCGGTAGCCGCCGGTACCGCGAACCGGGTACCGGGCCGGTCAGACCTCCACGGCGCCGTTGCGAACGGCGAACACCACGGCCTCGAGCTTCGAGTGGACCCCGAGCTTCGACAGGATGTTGCGAACGTGGGTCTGCACGGTCTGGGGGCTGATGAAGAGCTTCCCGGCGATCTCCTCGTTCCGGCGGCCCTGGGCCAGCAGGCTGAGCACCTCGAGCTCCCGCTCGGTGAGCTGGCGGAGGAGGAGGTCGGCGTCCCGGCGGGCCTCCCGTTCCCGGGCCACCTCGGCCAGGAGGCGGGTCAGGGCGGCCGGGTCGATCAGGACCTCGCCCTCGGCGGCGGACCTCACCGCCGAGAGGAGCTGGTCCACGGCCTCGGTCTTGGGGAGGAAGGCCGACGCTCCGGCCTCCACCGCGGCCACCAGGAGCCGCTCGTCCTCGTGGGCGGTCATGATGACCACGCGGGTGGACGGGGAGGCTTCCTTGATCCGGCGGCTGGCCTCGATCCCGTTCATGGCTCCCCGGAACTCGATGTCCATGAGGACCACGTCGGGCTGGTGCCGGGCGGCCTGGGCCACGGCCTCCTCGGGGTCGGCGGTGGGGGGCTCGAGGAGCTCGAACCCCGGGTCCCGGGACACCACCATGGCCAGGGCGTCGGTGAGGATGCGGTGGTCGTCGCAGATCAGGAGCCGGATCGGCCTGTCGCCCGCTTCGTCCGTCATGCGCCCGTCTCGTGAGGGAGGGTGAACCGCACAATCGTACCCTCCGGCCGTCGCGCGTCCACCGTCAGCCGCCCCCCGTGGGCCTGGACGTGGGCGCGGGAGATGAACAGGCCGAGCCCCGCCCCCTGGACCTGCTCGTAGCCGGGCGGCCGGTACCGGCTGAACTTCTCGAACACCCGGTCGAGCTCCTCGGCCGGGATGCCGGGCCCCCGGTCGCTGACCTCGACCACCACGCCGCCGGTGTCCCGGTAGGCCCGGACCTCGACCGGAGCCGACGAGGGGGAGAACTTGTCGGCGTTGGCCAGGAGGGCCTGGAGGACCTCCATGATCCGGCCCCGGTCGCACACGGCCAGGAGGCCGGGCTCCGCCTCGACCATCACGGGGTGCTCGCGGAGCGAGGACTCCCACACCGCCTCCTCGACGAGCGCCGAGATCGACTCCTCGCGCATGGCGTAGCGGACCTCCCCGGCGTCGATCCGAAGGGCCGTCGAGGTCTGGTTCACGATCTCGCGGAGCCGGGTGGCCTCCCGGTCGATGCTCTGGAAGAACTCCAGGCGCTCGGCGTCGCTCATGGTGTCGTACAGGCGGGTGCCCGTGGAGGCGAGGCCCTTGATGGACATCAGGGGGTTGCGGAGCTCGTGGGCCACCAGGGAGGTGAGCTCCGCGCGGGTCCGGGTGATCTCCCTGGCCAGCTCCGTCTCCCGCCGCATCAGCTCGACGGTGGACCGGCCCTGGACCAGGAGGCCGGCGAAGGCCGCCACGACCGCGCCCACCGCCCAGGCGTCCCCGGGATGGATCACCGGCCGCCCGGCGGCGGGGCGGGCCAGCTCGAGGACCTGGAGGCCCGCGGCCAGCAGGAAGGCCACGGCCAGCAGCCGGCGGGCCGAGGTGCGGTCCTGGCCCGGGAGCCGCTCCACCGCCCACGCGGCCACCACGAGCAGCGCCGCGGAGGCCGCCGCGACCACGATCTGGCCGGTCGTGGCGGCGTCGAACGGGAGGGTGCCCGACGCGGCCAGGCGGTCGAGATCGAAACGGGGGAGCCCTCCCTCGGCCAGCGCGATCAGGAGGTCCAGGGCGGCGAGGACGGCGAAGGCGACGGCGAGGGTGGGCCACATCCCGCCCAGGCGGGCCAGGGGGTCGCGGCGCGGAGCCAGGGCGCCGGCCGCGAAGGCCGCTCCCGCGACCAGCCACGCGACCTGCCAGGCGTAGAAGGGGAACGAGGAGCTCCCGTACGGGGGCCCGGTCCCCCAGAGCAGGGGGACGAGGATGCCCATGGCCAGCCAGGTCACGGCGAGGACCGTCGCGCCGGTCCCGATCAGGAGGGCCCGGCGGTCCCCTCCGGTCAGCCGGTACCGCTGGAAGGCCAGGGCGGCGATGGCGGCCCCGCCGGCGGCCTTGGCCCCCTCCAGGGCGAAGTGGGCGGCCGGCGCGACCGTCGCCGCGAACAGGGGCGGGACGAGGGCCGCTGCGGTCAGGGCGACGACCGGCAGGCCGAGCAGGAAGATCGGCCGGCCCAGGCCTCCGCGCTCCGTCGCTTCCACGGTCCCCAGGACGCGAGTGTAGCTGCCGGGGGGGCCCGAACCGCCTAGTTTCTGTCGGCTGCCGGCTCCGCCGGTCGGGGGAGCCGGAGCGTGAAGCGGTACCCCAGCTCGGCCTCCAGCGAGAAGGTGTCGGCGTGCGCCTCCGGCTCCGCGTCGACGACCAGGGCCTCGTCCTCGTAGAGGCGAGCAAGGAACGCCGGCGCGAAGACCGGGACGTCTCCCACGTCGCCGACCAGGACGGCGTCGGCCCCCGGGTAGTAGTGGTCGTACAGGAACGGCGCGGTCGAGTCGCAGCACCCCGTCCCGAGCACGAGCATGAGCTCGGTCCTGCCCGAGGCCGCCACGCGCTCGACCACGCCCCTCGCCCGCTCGGTGGCCGTGACCCTCATCGGGCCGACTCCTACGTCCTCTCCTCGAACGCGACCTCGTACCGCTCCACCGCCACGACCTCGACGTCCCCCATGGCCTGGGCGCTGTCGCTCCGCAGCCTCGCCGCGGCTTCCTCGCTGGCCCGGAGAGCCTCCTCCGTCTGCCAGAAGGTGATGCCCATCGACTTGCCCGTCGCGCGGTCCTCGAGGACCAGCATGCCGGCGAAGCCCTCGAGCTGGCGCGCGGCCGGCAGGACCTGCTCCCGCGCGATCTCCGCGGGGTCGGCTCCACCCTCCGTGGGCCCCTGGAAGATGTTCACCCGTGCGTGCATCCCGACCACCTCCTCTTCCCGGCGCATCATGAACGAGTCGGCGCCCGGAGGCATCGGTAGGACTACCCATCCTCTCCACCGGCGGTCGGTCCCAGTTCGGCGCCTCCCGGGAGCCCCGGGCTTGTCCCGGGCCCGCGCCCACGCGCCGGACCCATACGTGCCGCGAAAGCGCCGATCGACCTCATGGACGATAGGCGTTCGTTCTGACGACCCGACAACTTCCTGCACAACTGGACACTCTCTTGGGGGGTAGGCCATACTCGTGCCAGTCAGCCGAGCTGGAGGGGGAGCAGATGCGTAGATTCGTCGTGGTCTTGGCTGCGCTGGCGGTGATGCTGGGGGCAGCGGGAGCGGTGCGGGCCGACGTGACCGACGTGGGGGTGGAGCATGTCGACGATCCAACGAATCGCCGGGTCCGCATCCACGGGGTGATCTACTGCACTGCGGGGGAGACCTTCTCCGTCCGGGTGTCGATATGGACGGATGACGGAGACAAGGCGACCGGGCGGTCTTCTGGGGTCTGTGTGGAGGGCGACACCCACTGGGTGGCCAAGGCGCGGATCGTGATGGGCTCCATCACGTGCGGCGAGGACTACATCTCCCGCGTCCGAGGCCGGACCGCGACGGGTCAGGCCACGAGGAGCTTCGATCACGACTTCCCCATTTGCCCATTTGAAGGGCCCGTCAGCATCTGAGGATCGCGCAGCCGTGAGCCTGGGGGTCGGCCCGTAGGGCGGGAAGCCGCCGCGATGCCGCCTCGGCGGGTCAGAGCCCGAGGACCTGGAACCAGAACTTCTGGTCGCGGGTGGCCTCCTGGCTGACGCGGACGTACTTGGTCTGGAGGTTCTCCCGGAGGCCCCAGATGCCGTGCTCCCGGCCGATGCCCGACTGCTTGTACCCTCCGAACGGGGCGTGGGGACCGATCAGGTGGAAGTCGTTCACCCAGATCGTGCCGGTCTTCAGGCGCCGGGCCACGTTCACGGCCCGGTTGACGTCGCGGGACCACACCGCCCCGGCCAGCCCGTAGATCGACTCGTTGGCCATCCGGATCGCGTCGTCCACCGAGTCGTAGCGGATCACGGCCAGCACCGGGCCGAAGATCTCCTCCTGGGCGATCTTCATCCCGTTGTCCACTTCGCCGAAGATCGTGGGCTCGAAGTAGTACCCGCCCTCCGGGACCCCCTCGGTGACCCTCTGTCCCCCGGTGAGGAGCTTGGCCCCCTCGTCGAGCCCGAGCTGGACGTAGCGCTCCACGGTCTCGAGCTGGCGGCGGTTCAGCAGGGGCCCCAGGTCCGAGCCGTAGTCCATCGGGTCGCCCAGGGTCATGCCCTCGGTGGCCTCGACCAGGCGGGCCACCACCTCGTCGTACAGGGAGGCCGGCACGAACAGCCGGGTCCCGGCCTGGCAGATCTGCCCGGAGTGCAGGTACACCGCCCACAGGGATCCGGGGATGGCCATGTCCAGATCGGCGTCGTCGAGGAGGATGTTCGGGCTCTTCCCCCCGAGCTCCAGGGTGATCTTCTTCAGGGTCCCCGAGGCGAGCTGCATGATCCGCTTCCCGGTCTCCGTGGAGCCGGTGAAGTGGATCATGTCCACCCCGGGGTCCTCCACGAGGGTCTGGCCCGGCTCGACGCCCCCCGGGACCACGTTCAGCACGCCGGGAGGGAACAGGTCCGACTCCGCCGCGATCCGGGCGGTCTCCATGGCCGTGAGCGGGGTCTCGGGGGACGGCTTGAGCACGACGGTGTTCCCGGTGGCCAGGGCCGGCGCCAGGAACCACGAGTTCTCGATGTAGGGCACGTTCCACGGCGTGATGCCCCCGACGACGCCGTGGGGCTCTAGCAGGGTGAACTCCCAGGCGGGGGTGGGGAACCCGTAGGCGGGGACCGGCTCGATCAGCTCCACCTTCGGGTACAGCTCGGCGGTGAACCGCCAGAACTCGTTCCCGTAGGGGACCCCGAACAGGTTCGAGACGCGGATCGTCTGCCCCGTGTCCTGGGCCTCCAGGTCGGAGAGCTCCGACTGCTCGGCCATGAGGAGCTCGTACAGCCGCATGATCCGGGAGGCCCGCTCGGGCTGGCTCATGGTCGGCCAGGGCCCGTGGTCGGCCGCCTTCCTCGCGGCGGCCACCGCTCGGTGGACGTCCTCGGCGCCCGCCTCCGCGACGTGGGCGATGTGGCTGCCGTCCCTGGGCGTCACGACGTCGAAGGTGCGTCCCGAGGCGCTGTCCACGAACTCGCCGCCGATGAAGAGCCGGTACTCGCGCATCGTCTTCCTCCGCAGGGAATGACTGGTGGAGAGAGGATACTCCCGCTCCCCGCGGCGGGCACTCCGGGGGGCTACAGGAGGGCGACCCGGTCCGTGTAGTTCGCGTTGGGCTCCCGGTCGAGGACCCAGATGCGGATCACGTCGTCCTCGTACCAGACCCGCAGGTCGTCGTGGTACCGGGCGTAGGTCTCCAGCCAGCCGGACACCGTCTGCATGAGCAGGAGCCGGGCCTCCGGCTCCTGGTAGCGCTCCACGCCGGGGGCGGGCACCCCCGGGCGGTAGCCGAAGGGGACCTTCTCGGTCAGGAAGTACACCCACCGGGAGGGTATGGGGATGTCGAAAGCCGGGTCCACGGCGCGCCGGGCGGGGATCAGGTCGGCGAACGAGGTGAGGTGCACGTGGTAGCCGTGCAGCAGGACGTGGGTGTGCCACTCGGGCGTCCCGACCACCGCGAACTCGTAACGCTCGTGGCTCGCGATGATGCGGTCGAGCGCGACGGCCGCGGACTCGTACTCCGTGGGCCGGGCGGCCGCCACGACCCTGGGTGGGAGCGCGACCACGGTCGCCCCGACGATCGCGGTGGCCAGCGCCACGCTCGCGCCGACCCGCCTGAGCGGCCGGCGGAACGAGAGCGCGGCCAGGAGGGTGGCCAGGCCCAGCCCGATCCCGACGGGCAGGAACACCGAGGTCATCTCGTCCCACCGCTTCACCCACCATGGATGCAGCACCTCCCGGCCCGCGGTGGACAGGGCCACGACCACGAGTACGAAGCTCGAGGTGGCGGCGATCGCCACGCCCCGGCCCCGGTTGGTGCGGATCTGCCAGAGCCCGTGGAGCAGCGCGGCGAGGGCCCCGAGCACGGCCAGCGCGGCGATGGGGTTCTGGTCGAGGGGGAGCCGGTAGGAGATCAGGTCCTGCGTGGCCTGACCGAAGGGGTTCAGGCTCACCGGGTTGCGCTCCAGGGACCCGACGACCGCGATGCCCAGGGGGATGTAGGCCGTGCCCACCAGGGTCCCGGCGATCCCGGCCCACCACAGCCGGAGGGTGGCGCCCATCCCGCGGCCCGTCACCGCGGCGAAGGGGCCGACCGTAGCCAGCCCGGCGCCGAGCACCAGGGGCCCCAGGGGGTGGGAGATGGCCACCACGAAGGCGGCCATGCCGACCATGTACAGGCGGGCCCGTTCGGGTCGCGCGGCGTACTCCAGAGCCATGAGGATCCCGATCGAGGCCATGAGCACGGCGAACTCCTGGGGCAGCGTCCCGATCTGGCGAGGAGGGGACAGGCCCACGAGGCGAAGCGTCCCGAGGAGCCCGACGAGGGCGGCACCGATCAGGGCGGCGCCCGCGTTGCGGGTGGCCCGCAGTATCAGGAGGTAGATCACGAGGACGAAGAAGGTGTTGAGGAGGGGGCCGGCGAACCGGATGAGGGACTCCGTGGAGGCCCCGGTCAGCTTGGCCGCGGTGGTCAGGAAGGCGTGCATGCCCCGGGGGTAGACGCCGTCCACGAACATCTCGCCCATCTGGAGGTGCTTGGTCCACGACAGGTGGACGTAGCTGTCGGGCGTCGGGACGACCTCGTGGGTGACGGGATACGCGAGCCGGATCACGAGGCTTCCCGCCAGGACGGCGAGGAGGGGGAGGACCAGTCCGAGCTGCGCGAACAGGTCGCGCCGCATGGGTGAGGTGATCCGGCGGAGGGAGCCACGGAGCCGCTCGCGCAAGAGCCGCTTGACCTCGAGGTTCCCCTGGGTGGAGGCGGCCTCGGAGACGATGAGCACGGCCTTGGCGATCCGATCGGGAGCCGGGATCCGCCGCCGGGGCCACGCCCACCCTGCGCGGATCCGCGTGTACAGCCCGATCGCGGTGAGCACCAGGACCAGTCCGAGGGTCTGGAGCAGCCTGAGTCCGACGAGGACGTGCACCAGCGCGATCGCGAGCGCGGTCATCCTGACCAGGTCGATGAGGATCCGGTCGAACGGGTCGCGGGCGAAGCGGGGTGGCGGGAAGACCAGCCGGGGCACGATGCCGTAGACCAGCACGAGCGCGGCGGCTACGCCGGCGGCGGACAGTACGGCCACTTCGGACGGGCCTCCTCGATCTCGAAGGATGAGGCGGGGATCGATTCGTCCCTTAGATGATGGGGCCCGGCGAGGGCGGCATGAATAGCTAACTCGTCCATGGGAGAGGTCCGTCGGCCCTAGGGCCTACGCCTCGCGGATCGGGCGGATCGCCCGCCCGTCAGGTGTAGGAGTGCTCCTCGTCCGGGAAGGTCCCCGCCTCGACGTCGCGGGCGAAGGCCTGGACGGCCTCGGAGATCTGAGCCCGGAGGTTCGCGTAGGGCTTGGCGAACTTCGGGTAGCGGCCGGCCCCGAGCCCGAGGAGGTCGGTGATCACCAGCACCTGGCCGTCGCAGTGGGGCCCCGCCCCGATGCCGATCGTGGGGATCTGCAGCGTGGCCGTGATCTCCCGGCCGAGCTCCATGGGGATCCCCTCGAGCACGATCGAGAACGCGCCGGCCTTCTCCAGGGCCATCGCCTCGTCGAGGATCCGGGCGGCCTGCTCGCCCCGCCCCTGGACCCGGTACCCGCCCATCGCGTGGACCGACTGGGGGGTCAGGCCGATGTGGGCCATCACCGGGATCCCCCGGGAGCTGAGGGCCTCGGTGAGCTCCACCATCGCTCCCTCGAGCTTCACGGCGTGCGCCCCGCCCTCCTTGAGGAACCGGCCGGCGTTGCGGATCCCCTCCTCGATCGAGACCTGGTAGGACAGGAAGGGCATGTCCCCCACGACCATGGCGTTCGTGGTTCCCCGGGACACCGCCCTGGTGTGGTGGAGCATCTCCTCCATCGTCACCGGCAGGGTCGTCTCGTAGCCCAGCACGTTGTTCGCGACGGAGTCCCCCACGAGGAGCACGGGGATCCCCGCCTCGTCGAGGATCTGGGCGGTGGGGTGGTCGTACGCGGTGAGCATGGGAAAGCGCCGCCCGGCGGCCTTCCACGTCCGAAGGTCGGTCACGGTGACCGGCATCGCTCGCGCCTCCTCGGTCGGGGAGGGGGACGGCTGGGGCCTCCGGGCGTGTCCCCGCCCCTGGGGGTCGGAGCTCGCCCGGCCGCTCCCGCGGGGGCCCTGTCGCCCACCCTCCGGTGCACGGCTTCCAGGCCAGTCTAACCCGGCCCGGGGATGTCAGACCCTCCTGCTAGGCTCCCAGCCTGTACACTGGTCGGACCACCCCTGCTCCCCCTGGGGGCCGTCGAGACCAGAGGAGGTGGATGTGCGAGGGTACGAGATCATGCTGATCCTGCCCCCCGACGCGGAGGAACCCGCCGTCGGGGAGGTCGTCGACCGCGTCTCCAGGATCCTCGCCGAGCAGGGCGGCGAGATCGGGAAGGTCGACCGCTGGGGGCGCAGGCGCCTGGCCTACGAGATCGACAAGCAGGCTGAGGGCTACTACGTCGTGGCCGAGTTCCGGGCCGAGCCAACCGCGCTGAAGGAGCTCGACCGGGTGCTTTCCCTGGCGGACGACGTGATCAGGTTCAAGGTGGTCCTCCGGGCCGCCTAGTGCCTTCCCCCGAGACTTCCCCCTCCGCGGGCCCGCCATCGGCCCGGGGAGCGGAACCGAGAGGGTGGTGATGGAGATGGCGAGCATGAGTCAGGTGGTCATCGTGGGGAACCTCACGGACGACCCCGAGCTCCGGTACACGCCGAACGGGGCGGCCGTGGCCAAGTTCCGCGTCGCGGTGAACCGCCGGTACAAGGACGCGTCCGGGGAGTGGAAGGACGGGGACACGTCCTACTTCACGGTGAACGCATGGCGGACGCTGGCCGAGAACGTGGCCGAGTCGCTCGTGCGCGGGGCCAACGTGATCGTGGTCGGGCGGCTGCAGATGCGCTCCTGGGAGACCCAGGAGGCCGACAAGCGCACCGTCGTGGAGATCGAGGCCGACGAGGTCGGTCCGAGCCTGCGGTGGGCCAC
>JACQTL010000273.1 GCA_016210805.1 Actinomycetota bacterium
GAAGTAGCTGGCCGCCAGGGCCACGAGGGCCAGGGCGGCCGGGCGGGCGGCGGCGGGGAGGAGGGCCCAGGCCAGCGAACCGAGGACCAGGCCGTCCCACACCCGGTCCACGGCCGGGTCCAGGAACCGGACCAGGGCGACGGGGTGCGGACCGGCCGACGCCCGCGATGCCAGGGCCAGGGCCCCTGACGCCAGGGCCAGGGCCCCGCCGGGCCGGGGCTCCCCCAGGAGGACCAGCGCGGCCGCCCCGCCCGCAGCCAGGACCGACCCGCCGAGCAGGCCGAGGGTCCCGGCCGGGGCCCGGCCGGAGGGAGCGCGAACCTCACCCGAGGAGGCCATGACAGCGGGAGGCTATCACCGGCCTCCCGACGGTCCGGCGGCCGAGGATAGAATCCGGTTTCCAGTCCCCGACCACCCGGAAGGATCCAGGCCCGATGAAGACCTACGACGCCAGCAACATCCGCAACGTGCTCCTGGCCGGGCACAGCGGGGCGGGCAAGACCAGCCTCATGGAGGCCCTCCTGTTCTCGGCCGGAGCCATCACCCGGATGGGGAAGACCGAGGACGGCAACACGGTCTCGGACCACGAGCCGGAGGAGACCAGGAAGGGCATCTCCGTCTCCCTGTCCCTCGCTCCGATCGAGTGGGCCGGCGTGAAGGTGAACCTGCTCGACGCTCCGGGGTACGCCGACTTCGCCGGCGACCTGAAGTCCGCCGTCCGCGCCGCGGACGCCGTGGTCATCGTGGTCTCGGCGGTCGACGGGGTGGAGGTCGTGACCGAGGCGGCCTGGGAGTACGCGGTGGAGGCCGGCGTGCCCCGGGCCATCGTGATCAACAAGATGGACAGGGAGAGGGCCTCCTTCGAGCGGACCCTCGACCAGCTCGTCAGCGCGTTCGGCACCCAGGTCGCCCCCGTCCAGTTCCCGCTGGGCCAAGAGCACGACTTCGAGGGGGTGGCCGGGCTGCTCACCCGGAAGGCCTTCCGGTACGGCGACGGCCCGGCCGGGACGGAGGGCGAGTGGCCGGACGACATCGCCGGGAAGGCGGAGCCGTTCCGCGAGAAGCTCACCGAGGCGGTGGCCGAGGCCGACGACGCCCTGCTGGAGAGGTACCTGGAGGAGGGCGATCTCCCCCCGGAGGACATCATGCGCGGGGTGAAGGCCGGGTTCGCGGCCGGCCGGTTCTCCCCGGTGCTCCTGGCCGCGGCCACCCATCCGGTCGGCGCGGACCGCCTGGCCCAGTTCATCGTCGAGGTGTTCCCCTCGCCGCTCGACCGGCCCCCCGTGAAGGTGACGAAGCGGGACGGGGAGGAGGATGAGGAGCGGGCCTGCGACCCGAACGGGCCGCTCACGGGGCTGGTGTTCAAGACGATCTCCGACCCCTACGTCGGGCGGATCAACATGATCCGGGTCTTCTCCGGGCGCCTGCGGCCCGACTCGTCGGTCCACAACGCCACCCAGGGCGCCGAGGAGCGGATCGGGCAGCTGTTCACCCTGCGCGGGAAGGAGCACGAGACGGTGTCCGAGGTCCCGGCCGGCGACATCGGGGCGGTGGCCAAGCTCAACCACTCCCACACCGGCGACACCCTGACCGCGAAGGGAGACGAGGCCACCCTCCCGCCGGTCGAGCTCCCCGAGCCCCTCCTGGCCGTGGCCATCGAGCCCAGGACCAAGGGCGACGAGGACAAGCTGTCCACGGCGATCCAGCGGCTCCAGGAGGAGGACCCCAGCTTCCGGGTGGACCGCTCCGCCGAGACGCACGAGACCGTGATGTACGGGATGGGCGAGGCCCACCTGGACATCCAGCTCGAGCGCATGAAGCGCAAGTTCGGGGTCGAGGTGAGCTCCCGGCCCGCCCGCGTGCCGTACAAGGAGACCGTCCGGGGGCCGGCCAAGGCCCAGGGCCGGTACGTGAAGCAGACCGGCGGGCACGGGCAGTTCGGGGTGGCCTGGATCGAGGTGGAGCCCCTCCCCCGGGGCGAGGGTTTCGAGTTCGTGGACAAGATCGTCGGCGGGGTGATCCCCCACCAGTTCATCCCCTCGGTCGAGAAGGGCGTGGTGAAGGCCATGACCGAGGGCGTGGCGGCCGGCTACCCGATGGTGGACGTCCGGGTCAAGCTGTACGACGGCAAGCACCACTCCGTGGACTCGTCGGACATGTCGTTCCAGATCGCCGGGTCCATGGGGCTCAAGGAGGCCGCCCAGCAGGCCGGGGTGGTGCTGCTCGAGCCGATCGTCGAGCTGGAGGTCCTGGTCCCCGACGGCATGGCCGGCGACATCATGGGCGACCTCAACTCGAAGCGCGGCAAGATCCTGGGCATGGAGCCGACCGGCACCGGGAAGAGCCGCGTCAAGGCCCTGGTCCCCCAGGCCGAGGTGGCCCGGTACTCGATCGACCTCCGGTCCCTGACCGGCGGGCGAGGCACGTTCTCGATGAGGTTCTCACACTACGAGGAGGTCCCCCAGCACCTCGCCCAGAAGGTCATCGACGAGCACCAGAAGGCCCGCGAGGAGGCCTCGCGGCACTAGGGACCGGGTCACGGAGCGGTCCGGTCCAGGAACGCGGCGACGGCGTCGCGGGTCTCCGGGTAGTCGTCCCACAGGAGGTTGTGCCCGGACTCGAGCGTGACGACCTCCAGGAGGTCCCCCAGGGCCTCCCGGTACGGGTCGACCAGGAAGGGCATGGTCGCGCTCCCGGTGGCCGCCAGGACCAGGAGCGTGGGCACCCGGAGGCCCTCGAACGGGGGATGGGCGCGGCAGAGCTCCCCGTACATCGCCACCACCGCCGAGCGCGAGTATCGAAAGCGCCACCGGCCGTCGGACCCGGGCTCGAGGTGCTGGTCCATGTCCTCCTCCAGGAGCTCGCGCGGGGCGCTCAGCAGTCGGCCGCTCTCGGCCCGCCAGGCGATGGCCTCGTCGACCGAGCCGAAGGACTCCGGCTTGGCCCGCTCCCCGTCGGCCATGTCCAGCCCCACACCGGGAGGGAGCTGGATGGCCGGGTCGAGCAGGACGGCGGCCCGGACGGCCTCCGGTCGGACGGCGCCGACCTCCAGGACCATCCGACCGCCGAAGGAGTGCCCGATGAAGACGCACGGACCGGCCACCCCGAGCGCCTCCAGGGTGTCGAGCACGTCCTCGACGTGCTGCTCGAGGTGCCAGGGGGGCTCTCGCACCGACGCCCCGTGGCCCCGGAGGTCCGGCGCGACGCACCGGAACCTGGCGGCCAGGGCGTCCTCGGCCAGGCGGCGGAACCGCATGCCGTGTCCGGCCACCCCGTGGAGCATCACCAGTGGCGGGGAGTCCGCGCTCCCCCACTCCACCGCGTGCAGGCGCACGGGCCGGTCCTCAGTCCTCCAGCCGGGCCCGGAGCTTCCGGTAGGTGTCCTCGAGCGACTCCGGCAGGACCCGGGTCTCCCCCACGACCGGCATGAAGTTAGTGTCGCCGTTCCACCGGGGGACGACGTGCCAGTGGAGGTGGCCGGGGACCCCGGCGCCGGCCACCCGCCCCAGGTTCATGCCCAGGTTGAAGCCGTCCGGGGACATCTCCTCGCGGAGGGTCCGCTCGGCCACCTGGAGGAGCCGCCCGACGTCGAGGACCTCGTCATCGTCCAGCTCGCCGAGGTCGGCCACGTGCCGGAACGGCGCCACCATGAGGTGCCCGGGGTTGTAGGGGTAGGCGTTCAGCACCACGAAGCCCCGTTCGCCCCGGTAAAGGATCAGGGCCTCGGCGTCGTCGCGCTCGGGGAGCTCGCAGAAGATGCACCCCGTCGACTCGTCTCTCGCGGCGGTGATGTACTCCATCCGCCAGGGGCTCCACAGGCGCTCCACGGCCGGACCCCCTCAGGCCCCGAACGTGGAGTGCTGGAGGGACCGCTCGTCGGCCTCCTCCGCGGCCTTGCCGGCGAACTCGTCGAAGGGCACGCCGCGGACCTCCTTGCCCTCCCGGTCCCGCACGGCGACCGTCCCGTTCTCGATCTCCCTGTCCCCGACCACCAGGGTGTAGGGAACCTTCATGAGCTGGGCGGCCCGGATCTTCTTGGGAACCGTCTCCCGGGAGGCGTCCACGCCGACCCGGAGCCCGCGCTCCCGGAGCCTCCCGGCCAGGACCTCGGCGTGCTCGGCGTGGCGGTCGGCGATCGGCACGAGGCGGACCTGCTCGGGGGCCAGCCACAGCGGGAAGTCCCCGGCGTAGTGCTCGATCAGCACCCCGGCGAAGCGCTCCACCGACCCGAGGATGGCGCGGTGGATCATCACGGGCCGGTGCCGCTGGTTGTCCTCGCCCATGTACTCGAGCTCGAACCGCTCGGGCAGGGCGAAGTCGCACTGCACCGTGGTGAGCTGCCACAGGCGCCCGATCGCGTCGTGGAAGTGGAAGTCCACCTTGGGCCCGTAGAAGGCCCCCTCGCCCTCGGCCACCCGGTACTCCATCCCGCTCCGGTCGAGGGCCTGGCGGAGGGCCTCGGTGGCTCTGGCCCACATCTCCTCGTTCCCGATGGCCTCCCCGGGCTTGGTGGACAGCTCGATCACCGGGTCGGCGAACCCGAAGGTCCTGTGGACCTCGAGCGTGAGGTCGAACACACCAAGGATCTCGTCCACGAGCTGGTCCGGGCGGCAGAAGATGTGGGCGTCGTCGATCGACAGGCCCCGGATCCGCATCAGCCCGTGCAGGGTCCCCGGACGCTCGTACCGGTAGACGGTGCCGAGCTCCGACAGCCGCATGGGCAGGTCCCGGTACGAGCGCGTGGCCGAGCCGTAGATCAGGACGTGGAGCGGGCAGTTCATCGGCTTGACGAAGTACTCGCCGCCCTCGTCCTCGACCATGGCCGGGTACATGTTCTGGCGGTACTTGGCCAGGTGGCCCGAGGTGGCCCACACGTCGCCCCGGGCCAGGTGCGGGGTGTACACGATGTCGTAGCCGTGGGCCACGTGGACCTCGCGGACGTAGTCCTCGAGCTGCTTGCGGAGGACCCCGC
>JACQTL010000274.1 GCA_016210805.1 Actinomycetota bacterium
GATCAAGGGTCGGGTCGCATCGCTGCCCTCCGGGCAGCGGACCGCGCTCCGCACCGGGTCCACGGTGTCGCTCATCGTGATCCTCGTCCTGCTCCCTCAGATCGTGGGCTCCTTCGTGAGCGACGTCCTGGGTACGTTGGGCCTGTACTTGCTCCTCGGCCTGGGCCTGAACATCGTGGTCGGCTACGCGGGGCTCCTCGACCTGGGGTACGTGGCCTTCTTCGCCGTGGGCGCCTATGCCACCGGCGTGCTGACCTCCCGGGCGTCGTTCCTGGTCACCGAGCCCGGCCAGCTCCTGGCCGCGGGCGGGTGGACGAACTTCTGGTTCGCCCTGCCGGTCGTGATCCTGGTGGCGGTGGTTGTGGGCGTCCTGATCGGGGCCCCGGTCCTGCGCCTGCGCGGCGACTACCTGGCCATCGTCACGCTGGGGTTCGGCGAGATCATCCGGACGCTCGTGCTGTCCGACTGGCTGGCCCCGTTCTTCGGCGGCGCCCAGGGGCTGATCCGGGTCCCGGCCCCGCCGCCCGAATCGATCAACTTCCGAGATCCGCAGCTGATCTACTACCTGATCCTGGGGTTCGTGCTGATCGCGGCGTTCGTCTCGTATCGCCTGGCCGACTCCAGGGTCGGCCGGGCCTGGATCGCCATGCGTGAGGACGAGTCCGTGGCCGAGGCCATGGGGATCAGCGTGATCAAGTACAAGCTCCTGGCCTTCGCCATGGGGGCCGCGGTCGGCTGCCTGGGCGGGGCGTTCTTCGCCGCCAAGATCGGCTCGATCTTCCCGAACAGCTTCGGCCTCGGCGTGTCGATCAACGTCCGGGCCGGGATCATCCTGGGCGGCATGGGGAGCATCCCCGGGGTCGTCGTGGGAGCCTTCGTGCTGGTCGGGCTGCCGGAGCTCCTCCGCGAGTTCGCCGAGTACCGGCTGCTCATCTACGGGGCGATCCTGGTGGCCATCATGGTCTTCCGGCCGGAGGGCCTGATCCCGAACGTCCGCCGGCGCCGCGAGCTCCACGTGATCGAGCGCCCCGAGGAGCAGCTGGAGCGGCGGGTCGGCGATGACGACGCGGAGCCGGTGATCATCGCCGGCGGGGCGAGCGGGGAGGACGCGTGAGCGACGGAACGCACCTGCTCGAGGTCCGGGGCCTGTCCAAGCGGTTCGGCGGGCTCCAGGCCGTGGACAACGTCGACTTCCACGCCGAGGCCGGCGAGATAGTCGGCGTGATCGGGCCGAACGGGGCCGGGAAGACCACCCTGTTCAACATCGTGACCGGGTTCTACGAGCGGGACGAGGGGACGATCCGGTTCGACGGCCACTCGCTCGTGGGGCTCAAGCCGAACCAGATCGCCAAGCTCGGGATCGCCCGGACGTTCCAGGCGGTCCGGCTGTTCCACAGCATGACCGTGCTGGAGAACGCCATGGTCGGCAGGCACGTCCGGACCCGGTCCGGGGTCCTGGGGGCCGTGCTCCGCCCGCCGTGGACCAGGCAGGAGGAGCGGGCCATCGAGGCCAGGGCCCGCGAGGTCCTGGCGTTCTTCGGCGACCGGCTGGTCGGGCAGCGCCTCGACCAGCTCGCCGCCGAGCTCGCCTACGCCGACCGTCGCCGGCTGGAGATCGCCAGGGCCATGGCCACCGATCCCAAGATGCTGCTCCTGGACGAGCCGGCCGCCGGCATGAACCCCGCCGAGAAGGTGGGGCTCATCGAGCTGATCGGGCGCCTCCGCGACGAGAAGGGGTACGCGATCGTCCTCATCGAGCACGACATGGCCGTGGTGAAGGGGATCTCCGACCGGGTGGTCGCGCTCGACTACGGCCGGAAGATCGCCGAGGGGACCTACGACGAGGTGTCGAGCGACGAGAGGGTCATCGAGGCGTACCTCGGCAAGCAGGGCACGCGGGAGGCGGGATGACCGACCGGGAGAACGGCGGGGACGGCGGGGACGGCCGGGACCGGGCTCCCGTCCTCGAGCTCCGGGGGGTCCACACCAGCTACGGCCCCGTCCGGGTCCTGGCCGACGTGTCGATCGAGGTCCGCGGGGGGGAGATCGTCTGCCTCCTGGGGTCGAACGCCGCCGGCAAGACCACGACCCTGCGCACGATCCTGGGCCTGGTCACCCCC
>JACQTL010000275.1 GCA_016210805.1 Actinomycetota bacterium
CGACGGCACCCTCCAGGGCTGGCCCCAGCCCCAGATGTTCGGGGCCACCGTCAACATCTGCGCGCAGGTCAGCGTGCAGTCGGGGCAGATCTGGAGCACGAAGATCCTCCCCCTCGAGATCGACGTCGACAACGGCGCCCCCCCGAACCCGACCATCACCACGACCTCGCTGCCGGCGGCGACGCCGGGCCAGCCCTACCAGGCCCAGCTCCAGGCCACGGGGGGCGACGGCTCGGGCTACACCTGGCTGCTCTGCCCGGGATGGGCGCTGCCGGCAGGGCTCGCCCTGTCGGCGACGGGCCTGATCTCGGGGACGCCGGGCCCCTCGGCCGAGCCCGTGGCGGAGGTCTGCTTCCGGGTCATATCCGGGGGGTCCACCGGGCTGGTCCTGGGGCTGGGCTTCACAGTCGGCCCGGGGCCGGACCCCGTGCCGGGAGGCTCCACGGTCACGCTCCGCAAGTACAAGGTCGAGCCCACCTCGCTCACGATCGCCTCCGGGGACTCCGTGGAGTGGGTCAACCGGAGCGGGGGCCGACGGACGATCCTCTCCGGGAACGGCAAGCGGGTCATCGCCGTGCTGAAGCCCGGAACGTCCGCCTCCACGCGCCTGGTGGCCCGTCGGGTCCACCGGTTCCAGGTCCTGCAGACCGGAACGGTCATCTCGGTCACGGTGGTGTAGCGGTCTCCCTTGACCACCCGGCGGGGTGGGCCTAGCGTGGAGATCGTGAACGGCATGCCGACAATCCCGACCACGCCCTCGGATCCGGCACGCCCGGCCGGGGTCCCGGCCCCCATCCCCAACGTGGAGGGCGAAGAGCTGGACGTCGTGGTCGAGGCCGCCGACCTCATGGTCACCAGGCTCGAGATATCGGCCGTGGACGTGTACGAGAAGCTCGAGCGGGTCGCCCGGACGGCCGGCATCCCGCTCCCCGAGGCGGCCCGCCGCCTCTCGGCGGTCCTCCGCCACCGTCCCGTGCCGATCTGAGCCGCTCCGGGCCGGCTCCGAGCAGCCCTGGGGTACCCTGGCCGCATGTTCGGCGGCTCGTGGCGGATCGGCTCGATCGGAGGCGTCTCGGTGAGCGTCGACGCCTCCTGGGCCTTCGGCGTCCTGCTCGGCCCCCTGTTCGTGTGGAACCAGGTCTCGGTGGTGTTCCCCCGCATCGCGAACGGCGCGGCCCTCGGCGTCTCGGTCCTGGCCACGGTGCTGTTCTTCGGCTCGATACTCGTGCACGAGCTCGCCCACGCCGGCGTGGCCCGGGCCCGGAGGATCCCGGTGTCGGGGATCACCCTGTTCCTGTTCGGAGGAGCCACGGGAGCCAGGCTCGAGGATCGGGGCCCGGTGAACGAGCTGCTCGTCACGGTGGCCGGCCCGGCCTCCAGCGCGGCCCTGGGAGCCCTGCTCCTGGCCGCCGGCCAGCTCGACGAGGTCCTGGGCGTCCCGGTGGCATGGGCCCTGCGCTACGTCGGGTTCCTGAACGTGGTCCTCGCGATCTTCAACATGCTCCCCGGGTTCCCGGTGGACGGGGGCCGGGTCCTCCGGTCGGTGGTCTGGCGCCTCTCGGGGAGCCTTCACCGGGCCACCAGGGTCGCGGCCGGGACCGGCATGGTCCTCTGGCTCGCCATGGTCGGCTACGGCCTGTGGGTGGCGAGCCAGGGCGGGACGTTCGCGGGGATCTGGCTCGCCGTCCTGGGATGGATGCTGTTCGGGGTGGCCCGGACCGCCTCCCACGACGCCGGGACCCGCACCGTGCTCTCCGAGGGGACGGTGGCCGAGGTGATGGGCCCGGCGCCCGCATCGATCCCGGCCGGGATCTCGCTGGCCGAGAGCCTGGACGGGTACCTGATGGGCCGGGAGCAGGAGACCTTCCCGGTGGTGGAGGACGGCCGGGTGGTGGGGATCCTGACCTTCCCGGCGGCCCGGAGGATCGGCCGGCGGGACCCGACCAGGCCGGTCCGTGACGCGATGCTCCCCGTGGCGGGCCACGCGGCCGTGGTGCGGCCGGACGATCCCCTGGACGCGGCCGCCGACCGGATGGGGGCCCGGCGGGCGGCGCTCGTCCTGCGCGACGGCGAGCTCCTGGGGGCCATCTCGCGCCGGGACATCGCCCGGTGGGCCGCGGAGCGCAAGCGGGGCGCCCCACCGGGCGACGGGGCGCCGCGGACCGAGGACCAGGCCGGCGCCTGACGCCGGGCGGCTCGGAGGATGTCGTAGCCAGCCGATAGCATCACGGATCGTGAGGCCCCGTCCGCTCGATCCAGATCCCTCCCAGGCACCCGTCATCGAGCACGCCGGGGGGCCGCTGCTCGTCTCGGGGGGACCGGGCACGGGGAAGTCCGCCGTGCTCGTCGAGCGGTTCGCCCGGCTGGTCGAGTCCGGGGTCGAGCCCGAGCGGATAGCCCTGTTCGCGCTGGACCACCGGGCCCGGCGGGAGGCCCGCGACCGGCTGATCCGGCGCCTGGGCCGTTCGGTCCCGGACCTGCCCGTGTTCACCGCGCACGGCTACGCGTTCCGCCTGGTGGTGGGCGAGCGGTTCGCCGAGCTGGACTACCCCGACCCGCCCCAGCTCCTGTCGGCCCCCGAGCAGTACGCCGAGGTCCGGGCGATGCTCCAGGTCGAGCGGAAGCAGGACTGGCCGCGGTTCGGGGACCTGCTCGCGGTCGGCTCGTTCGCCCGCCAGGTGGCCGACTTCGTCCTGCGCTGCCAGGAGCGCCTCCTGGGGCCCGAGGACCTGGCCGGGATCGCGGCGCGGTCGGGGCGCCCCTGGGCCGGGGAGGTGGCCGGGTTCTACCGCCGGTACCTCGACGCCCTGATCGAGTCCAACCAGATCGACTTCGGGGGCCTGCTCTTCCAGGCCGCCACGCTCCTCGAGCGCGAGCTGCCGGAGGAGGACCGGTTCGAGCACCTCCTGGTCGACGACTACCAGGACTTCACGGTGGCCGGCGAGGCCATCGTGCGAGCCCTGGGGGCATCGGCTTCCAGCGTGGTCGTGGCGGCCGATCCGGACGGGCACGTGTTCTCGTACCGGGGCGGCTCGCTGGAACCGCTCGGTCGGGTGCGGGAGGCGTTCCCGGGGGCCGGCGAGGCGGTCCTGGCCGAGAGCCACCGGCTGGGCGATCGGGCGGCAGCCGTGGAGGCGCTGGCCCGCCCGGACGGTCGTGCGCCCGACCGGCCTCCGGCGGGGATGCAGGCCACGCTGTTCGCCCACCCCGGGGAGGAGGTCGAGGCCGTGGCCCACGAGCTCTTGTCGGCGCGCGTCCGCGACGACGTCCCCTGGTCGGGGATGGCGGTGGTGGTCCGCCGGTACGGGCAGTACCTGACCGCCCTGCGGCACGCCCTCTTCAGGCACGGGATCCCGTTCGTCGTCGTGGCCGAGGCGGCGGCCCTGGCCACGGAGCCGGCCGTGCGCCCCATCGTGGACCTCCTGAGATACGTGTTCCGTCCCGAGCGCCGGGAGGACCTTCTGGAGCCGCTCCTCGGGTCGCCGGTCGTGGGGCTCGACCCGGCCGAGGTCCGCCGGCTCCGCCGGGCCGCCCGGACCCGGCGGGTCACGCTCCTCGAGCTGGTCGACGGGGGGGAGGACCTCGCCGGGGCCGGGGTCCCCGACGAGCTCCGCACGCCGGTCGAGCGGTTCCGCGAGATGGTCCGCGACGTTCCCGAGCTCGCCGCCCGGCAGTCCCCCGACGGGCTGTTCTTCGAGCTGTGGCTCCGCCTCCCCTTCGTCCCCGGCCTGGTCGAGGACGTCGGCCCCAGGAGCGCGCGGGCCCTGGACGCGCTGTCCGAGCTCGCCGAGGCGCTGTCCCGGTTCGCGGAGCGGCGTCCCGGCTCCACGATCCAGGACTACCTCGAGGCCCTGGAGGGCGCGGAGTTCGGATCCGACCCGTGGACGCCTCCCGAGGACCGGCACCCGGACGCCGTGAGGGTGCTCTCGGCCCACCGGGCCCACGGGCTGGAGTTCGACGTCGTCGCCGTGGCCGGGTGCCTGGAGGGGGAGTTCCCCAGCCTGGGCCGCCCCGAGCCCCTCGTCTCCCTCGACCGCCTGGTGGCCCCCCGGCCTCCCTCCGAGCGCATGGGCGAGCGGCTGGCCGAGGAGCGGGCCCTGTTCCGGCTGGCAGTGTCGCGGGCCCGGCGAAGGACCCTCCTGTTCGCCAGCGCCTCGACCGGCTCCCGAACCGCTCGGACGCCTTCGCGGTTCGTCGACCGCCTGGGCCTGGCCTGGCAACCCCCGGGGGACCGGGTCCCCGGGGGAGCCTCCCTGCGGAGCATGGAGTCCGAGCTCCGCCGGGTGCTGGCAGACCCGGAGTCCCCGGCGCCGGAGCGCCTGGCCGCGGGGGCGGCGCTCGCCCACGTCGGGGCCGACCCGGGGGGCTGGTGGGGCCGGCGAGCCTGGACCGAGGGGCCCGTCCTGTACCCGCCGGACGAGCCGATCCGCACGAGCTACTCGCGCCTTTCCACCATGGAGAACTGCGCGCTCCAGTACCTCTACTCGGTCGAGCTGGGCCTCGACCCCGACGAGACCCACCAGATGTGGATGGGCTCCCTGGTGCACGACATCATCGACCGGGTGCAGCGGGGGGACCTCCCCAGGACGCTGGAGG
The DNA here is from genome assembly GCA_016210805.1 of Actinomycetota bacterium. Taxonomy (GTDB): domain Bacteria; phylum Actinomycetota; class UBA4738; order UBA4738; genus JACQTL01. The sequence continues at coordinate 4,597 of JACQTL010000275.1, forward strand.
CGATGCTCGAGGCGCTGGAGGGGTCCTGGCGGTCGGAGGCCTTCCCGAACCGGGCCGTCGAGCACCGCCGCTTCCTCGACGCCCGGGAGATGCTCGAGCGGTGGCTGGAGTTCGAGCGGCCCGACCCCGTGGAGTCGGAGGCCTGGTTCGAGTTCGAGCTCGACGGCGCGGTGGTCAGGGGGCGGATCGACGCCGTGTTCCGCATGGAGAACGGCCACCTCCGCGTGGTCGACTACAAGACGAGCCGGTACCCGATCAGCGGGGAGGAGGCCAGGGAGAACCTCCAGCTCGCCGCGTACTACCTGGCCGTGAAGCGATCCCCCCACCTCCAGCACCTGGGCGGCGAGCCCGGCTACCTCCAGCTGGCCTTCCTGGGGAAGGGCCAGGAGCGGGAGGGGTTCGCCCGTCGCGCGGTGTCCCCGGGAGCGTTCCCGGACTACGAGGCCTGGGCCGAGGGCCGGATCCTGGAGCTCGTGGATAGGATCCGGAAGGAGGACTTCCCCCCCAGCCCCGAGGCCGAATGCCGGTGGTGCCGGTTCAAGACGATCTGTCCGCGGTGGCCCGAGGGCGCGGAGGCGGCCAGATGAGCGGTCCGCTCACCGACCGGGATCCTTACCCGGAGGCACCGCCCGAGATCATCCGGGCCCTGGGCGGGCGACCCCCGACCGTCCAGCAGTGGCGGGCCATCTCGCACCCGCTCTCCCCGGTCTCCATCGTGGCCGGGGCCGGCTCCGGCAAGACGGCGGTGATGGCCGCCCGGGTCGTCTACCTGGCCCTCGTGGCCGCCGGGCGCGTCCCGGCGCCGGACGGGGGACCGGGAGACCCTGGAGGCGTGCCCCCCTCGAGGGTCCTGTGCCTCACGTTCACGAACAAGGCCGCCGAGGAGCTGGCCAGGCGGGTCAGGGCGGCCGCCGAGGGGCTCGGCTTCCCCGAGGGGGAGGAGGCCACCGTCCTCACCTACCACGCGTTCGCCGCCCGGCTCCTGGAGGATCACGGGCTCCGGGCTCGGCTGGAGCCCGGGGCCACCCTCCTGTCCGAGGCCCACAAGTGGCAGGTGGTCACCTCGCTGCTCCGGGACAGGACCTTCGACCACCTGGAGGTCCGCTCGGTGGAGCACCTGGTCCGCAAGACGATCGGCCTCGCCGACTCGTGCGCGAACCACCTGGTCGAGCCGGAGGAAGTGGTCCGGCACGGCCTGTCGCTCCTCGCCCAGCCCGAGGTCCAGGCCGACCGGGAGATGCTGGAGACGGTGAACGAGCGGATCGAGCTCGCCGGGCTCGTGGCCGCCTACCGGGACCGGAAGCGGCAGATCGGGGCGATCGACTACGGCGACCAGATCGCCCTGGCCGTCCGACTGGTGGAGGAGCACCCGGAGGTCGGCGAGGAGTTCCGGGCCCGCTACGCCGCCGTCCTGCTCGACGAGTACCAGGACACCAACGTGGCCCAGGCCCGCCTGCTCCGGCCCCTGTGCCCTCCCGGCTACCCCATCACCGCGGTCGGCGACCCCGACCAGAACATCTACGCGTGGCGGGGGGCGAGCCTGTTCAACATCCTCCGGTTCGGGCGGGACTTCCCCGCCGGCGACGTCCCGGCTCCCCGGCTCCCGCTGTACGTGAACTTCCGTTCGGGCTCCCGGATCCTGGCCGTGGCGGACGAGGTGATCGGCGGGGTGCCCGACGAGCGCCGGGCCGAGGGGAAGATCCTCCAGCCCCACCCCGACCGGGGGGACGGCCGCGTCGTGGCCTTCGTGGCCTCCGACGAACGGGCCGAGGCCCGGCGGATCGCCGAGCTCATCAAGGGGTTCGTCGAGGGGCGGCCGGCCGGAGGGGCGGACGGGGACCAGCCCGCGTGGCACGACGTCGCCGTCCTGTGCCGGAAGAAGCGGCTGTTCCCGGCGATCTCGGAGGTCCTCCGGAAGGAGGGGATCCCCGTGGAGGTGGTGGACCTCGGCGGGCTCCTCCGGATGCCGGAGGTCGTCGAGGTCCTGGCCTGGCTCCGCCTGCTCGAGGACCCCGCCCGGAACGTGGCCCTGGCCCGGATACTCCAGGGCCCCCGATGGCGGATCGGGTTCCGCGACCTGGCCAGGCTGGCCCTGTGGTCGGCGGCCCACAACCGGGACCTGTCCGGCGAGCTCCCGGGGGAGGACGAGCGCCCCGGCGACGTGGCCTTCGCCCTCTCCGAGTCCCTCGACCACCTCGATGCGATCGACGAGCTCTCCGACGAGGCCCGGGGGAGGCTGGCCGAGTTCCGGGAGGAGCTCCGCGTGCTCCGGGGCCGGGCCGGCGACCCACTCGGCGACCTCGTGGCGGAGGTCGTGGAGCGCACCGGCCTGATGCGGGAGCTCGAGTCCCGGCCCGACGCGGCCGGGGTGAGCGCCAGGCGGAACCTGCTCAACCTGATCGACCAGGTGGCGGCGTTCTCCCCCGTCGATGCGGAGGCCACCCTGTCCACCCTCGTGTCCTGGCTGGACATGGCCGAGGAGGCCGAGGACGAGTTCGAGCCGGCGCAGCCATCCGAAGAGAACACCGTGAAGCTCCTAACGATCCACAAGGCCAAGGGGCTGGAGTGGCCGGCCGTCTTCGTCCCCGGACTGGCCGAGCATCGCAAGTGGGCCAACTCGTCGATCTTCCCGGACACCAGCCGCCAGCCGAACCCGGTGACCCAGGCCGGGACCCTCCCGTTCGAGCTCCGGGGCGACGCCGAGGTCCTCCCGGCCTACCGGGGCAAGCTCCGGCCGTTCAAGGACGAGCTCAAGGAACGGGGCCTCGAGGAGGAGCGACGGCTGTGCTACGTCGCCCTGACCAGGGCCCGGGATCTCCTGGTCGTGTCGGCCGCCTGGTGGTACGAGGGCCCCGAGCTCGGACACGAGCCGGGCCGGTTCTACCTGGAGGTGGCCGGGCACCGGGCCTGCGAGGAGCTCCCCCGGGACCCGGAGCCCGAGGAGAACCCGCTGCTCGAGATCCGCCGGGCCAGGGCCGGCACGTGGCCGCCCGCGGCCCGCCCGGACGACGCCGACGAGCTCTTCCCCGAGGGCTGGCACGCGGCCGCCGAGCTGGCCGCCCGGGAACCGGATGCGATGGCCGCCCGGGCCGGCGCTCTGGGCCCGGGGGTCCAGGGGTCCTTCCAGCGGGCCCTGGCCGGGCACGTGGAGCGGGCCGAGCTGATCCGGGCCCGCACCGGTGCCGACCTGCCCCCGCCGGCCCCGGCCGCGGTCTCGGTGACCGGCCTGATCGACTACGAGGGTTGCCCCAAGCGCTACTACTGGTCCGAGATCCGGCCGCTGCCTCGCCGGCCGAACCCGGCCGCCCGGCTGGGGAGCCGGGTCCACCAGTGGATCGAGCGGACGGGCCGCGGGCAGGCCACCCTCGACCTCGACCTGGAGGACCTGCCCGACCTGTCCCCCGACGAGCGCTACGCGCAGGTGGCCGCGGAGGAGGCCACCGAGGCGCGCCTGCAGGACGCGTTCCGAGCGAGCAGGTTCTACGAGCGGGGCCCCCCGCTCTACGCGGAGCGCCCGTTCGCCCTGTTCCTGGAAGGGACGATCGTCCGGGGGAAGATCGACGCGATCTTCGCCCTGCCCGACGACAGGTGGGAGGTGGTCGACTACAAGACCGGCCGGGTCCGGCCCCCCGACGACCCCCTGATGGGCCTCCAGCTCGACGTGTACGCGCTGGCCTGCCGGGAGATCTGGGGGAAGCGGCCCGAGGAGCTCGTCCTCACGTACTTCTACCTGGCCTCGGGAAAGGAGGTGTCGGTTCCGGCCGGCGACCCCGACGAGACGCGCCGGCGGATCCTGTCGACGGTGTCGGCCATCGTGGACAAGAGGTACGGGCCCAGGCCCGCCGAGCACTGCAGGTGGTGCGACTTCAGGAGCTTCTGTCCGGAGGGAAGGGCGTGGATGGAAGGGGCGGCGGACCAGCGGGTGGACGGGCCCCCGGGCGCCACGGTCGAGGGGACCGGGCCGCCGGCGGGCTAGAACCGGCCGGGACCTCCCGGGGGAGCCGGACGGGCGGAGGCGGCGATCCGGTCGTCGCTCTCGCGGAAGCTCCGGTAGGCCGCGGCGGGGTCCCATCCGGCCTGTCCGGTGACCCCCGGCACCACCCGGGCGACAAGGCCGGCCTCGGCGGCCCGGGTCAGCGCGGCCGCCCGGAACCACTGGAGGCTGCCGGGCTGGAGCACGGACACCCCCCGCGAGCCGAGCGACCGGAGGGAGGCGTCGTCGACCACGACGGGCGCCGGCCGGAAGAGCCGGGCGATGGCCTCCCGGACTCCGTCGTCGTCGGCCTCCACGGCGGCCCGGCGCCCGTCCCAGGCGGCGACGCCGGCGACGGTGTCGGGATCGTCCGATCTGTAGAACTCGACCCTCATCGCGACGGAGCGTACCAACCGGCGCTCCGGGCCGCCCGGGCGGGGCGCGCACCCCTGCTGGAGGTGGGTCCCGGAGCGACCGTGTTCCTCCCGGGACAGGAGGCGGGATCGGTCTACGTGGTCGAGTCCGGCGCGGTGGTCCTCGGCCTGCTCGCCCCGGACGGCCGCCAGGCCGCGCTCTCGGTCGTGGAAGCCGGCGGGGTCCTCGGTGAGGAGGCCGCCGGGCCGGGCGGCACGTACGCCACGATGGCCTGGTCCCCAGGCGGCGCACGCCTGTGGCGGATCCCGGCCGGCGCCCTCGGCGAGCCCGGGGTCGCCTCCCCCCTGGCCGGGGCCCTCCTCCGGGCCCTGGCCGCCCGCCGGCGGACCGAGGCGGCATGGATCTCCCGCGCCCTCTTCTCGGGGGCGGGCGACCGGGTGTCCGAGACCGTCGCGGCCCTGGAGGGCTCCGGGGTTCGCCCCACCCAGGCCGAGGTGGCCAGGGTCGCCGGGGTCAGCCGCGAGACGGTCAGCCGGTCCCTGGCCCGGATGCGCCGGAGGGCTCGTCCCCTGGCCCCGTCCCCGGGCGAGGAGGGGGCTCCTGGAGGACGCCCAGGGTGCACGACCGGCACAGGCGCGAGCTCGGCAGGGCCGGGCGCCCGCACCGGCTGCACGGATGCGCGCTGACCAGGGCGTAGCGGGCCGTCTCGCCCCATCCGCTGTGTGCGACCCGATCCTCTCGCTCGAGCTTCTGGAGGTGGGCGAGCACCGAGCGGGCGGCAACCGGGTGCAGCTCGGCGGGCTGGTCGGCGTAGATCCTGGGAACCAGCTCGGCCGGCGTCGCCGGGCCGTCCCGGAGCCCGGCCAGGACCTGTTCCTCGCGCATGGCCCGGTGGGCCAGGTACTCCTCGATCTTGCCGACCCCGTCGAACACGGCGGGCCCGTGCCCCGGATAGATCGTGCGGGGGGCGAGCTCCCGCATGCGCCGGAGCGACCGCAGGTACGCGGCCAGGTCCCCCTCCGGAGGGTCGATCACGCTGGTCCCCCGGCCCAGCACGGCGTCGCCCGTGAACAGGGCGCCCTCCTCGGGCGCGTGCAGCACCACGTGGTCGGTGGTGTGGCCCGGGGCGTGCACGGCCACGAGGCGCCCCCCGCCGGCCTCGATCTCGGTGCCGTCGGCCAGCCCCACCTCGCCCCCGGCCGGCCGGAAGGCCAGCACCGGCGCGCCGGCCGCCTCGGCCAGGCGGGCGGCCCCGGGCGCGTGATCCGGGTGGTGGTGGGTGAGGACTATCGCCGAGACCTCCCCCGCCTCGTCGAGCACCGCCAGCAGGTGGCCGGCGTCGTCGGGGCCCGGGTCGATCACCACGGCCGGGTCCCGGCCGACCACCCAGGTGTTCGTGCCCTCCAGGGTGAACATCCCGGGGTTGGGAGCCAGGACCCGGACGATGCGGAGCACCTAGGACCCCCCGGCTTCCGCCCGAGGCGGCGGGCCCCGGTCGGTCCCGGGAGCGGGGGCCTGCTCGACCCGGAGGCCCAGCACGTCGTCGACGGAGCCGCACCCCCGGAGGGCCTCGAGGGTCTTGAGGGTCGGCCAGGCCAGCGGGGCCTCCCCCCGGCGGAACGCCTCCAGGAGGTCGCCCGGGGTGGACCACCATGCCCGCCCGATCTCGGTGCCGTCGGGCGAGGGCTCCAGCCCCCGGGGGGCGGCCGCGGCGAAGAACCGGGCGTCGAACCGGGTCGGGAGGATATCGGGCGCGACCCACCGGGCGATCTCGGGGATCGCCGCCGGGTCGGGAGGCCAGGCGTCGACGGCCCCCAGGGCTCCCCGGACGTCCCCAACGGCCCGCAGCCCCCGACCCGTGAGGGCCAGCGAGGCCTCCTCGGCCAGCTCCCGGACGGCGCAGGCCCTGGCGGCTTCCTCCTCGGTGCCGAACCACCGTCGGGCCAGGGCCCGGTCGCCCGCGTCGAGGGTCCCGCCCGGGAAGACGACGAAGCCGGGGAGCACCCCGGCCCCCGGGGCTCGCTCCAGGGCCAGGATCTCGACCCCGGCCCCCGAGCCCGCGGCGGCCCCTCGGGCCACCACGAGCGTGGCTGCGGGTCGGAGGGGGGCCGGTTCCATGGCCCGATTGTGGAGCACCGGCGAGCGGGGCGACCAGCCCGGGCCGGGACGGGCCCGCCGGGCCCTGGGACGGGCTCAGCAGCAGGCCACGGCGTCCATCCGGGTCGGGGAATCCCCGAGGACCGTGTAGACCTCCCATGGGGCCCCGTCCGGGTCCCTGACCCAGACCTTGTCCTGGATCGCGTAGCAGCAGTCCACGCCCTGCTCCTCACGGGTGGCCAGGCCCCGATCGGCGAGGCGCCCCGCCGCGGCCCGGACCTCGTCGCCCGATCCGACCTCAACGCCGAGGTGGTTCAGGGTCCCTCCCCGGCCCTCCCCCTCGATCAGCACGAGCTTGAGGGGCGGGTCCGCGATCGCGAAGTTCGCGTAGCCCGGCCGGCGCTTGGCCGGCAAGGCCTCGAACAGCCGCGAGTAGAACTCCACCGCCGCGTCGAGATCCTCGACGTTCAGCGCCAGTTGAACCCGGCCGGTGTCCACCGTGGAAGCCTCCTTCATATCGACGACGGTCGATAATCTTGCACAGGCCATCGACACATGTCAATATCTCCTCGTCATGAAGCTGATCCAGGTCATCGACGAGGCCTGCTGCGCCCCCGTGCTCGAGGCGCCGCCCTCGCCCGAGGAGGCCGCCCGGCTGGCCGCCGCCCTCAGGGTGGTGGCCGATCCCGCGCGCCTGCGCCTGCTCGGGCTGATCGGGGCGCGCCCGGGCGGTGAGGCCTGCGTCTGCGACCTGACCGAGCCCCTGGGGCTGTCCCAGCCCACGGTCAGTCACCACCTGAAGGTCCTGCACGAGGCGGGCCTCCTCGACCGCGAGCGAAGGGGCAGCTGGGTCCACTACCGGGTCCGCCCGGACCGGCTCCGCCCCCTGGCCGAGGCCCTCGGCGGGGGCCCGGCCAGCGCGCCCGGACCGCGGGCTCCCTCCGCCTCCCCCAGGGGGCGGCCCCGGGCTTCCCGGCCGCCCGGCAAGTGGCACGGGGCCCGGGACGCCAGCGAGCCGCCCGCCCCCTCGTGATCCGTCGTTGCCGTAGCGTTGCGGCGTGAGCGACCTGCCGGCCCAGGCGATCCGGGCGGCCATCTCCCTTCGGGGGCCCATCTCCTTCGCGGAGTTCATGGACATCGCCCTTTACGGACCGGGGGGGTTCTACGAGCGCCCCCCCGTGGGGGAGGCCGGCCACTTCGTGACCAGCCCCCACGTCCACCCCGTGTTCGCCGAGCTGCTGGCCCGGGGCATCCGGGATCTGTGGGAGGCCATGGGGGCTCCCGACCCCCTCCGGATCCTCGAGCTGGGGGCCGGCGACGGGACCCTGGCCTCCGGGCTACTCGAGGCCCTGCCCGGGGTCCCGGTCGACTACGTCGCCGTGGAGCGCTCCCCCGGGGCCCGCGCGTCCCTGGCGGCGTTGCCCGTGCGCGTCCTCGAGCGCGTGGAGGACGCCGGGGCCGGCCTCCAGGGGGCGGTCCTGGCCAACGAGCTCCTCGACAACCTGCCCTTCCACCGGGTCCGGGGGTCGGGCCGGGCCGGTGAGGGTCCGGTGGAGGTCCTGGTGGACGCCGAGGGCGACCGCTTCGTCGAGGTCGAGACCCCCTGTCCCCCCGAGCTCGCGGCGGCCGCCGGATCGCTCCGGCCGGGCCAGGAGGCCGCCGTGTCCCCGGGAGCTCGGGAACTGGTCCGGCGACTGGCCGGGCAGCTCGAGCGGGGCTACGCCCTCCTGATCGATTACGGGGACGCCTCGGGGCAGCCGGCGGGCCCGGTCCACGGGTACAGCCGCCACCGGCTGGTCGCGGAGGTCCTGGAGCACCCGGGAGCCTCGGACATCACGGCTGCCGTGGACTTCGCCGCCCTGGTCGAGACCGCGGCCGGGCATGGGCTCGAGGCCCACGGCCCCGCCACCCAGCGGGACGTCCTCCTGGCGCTGGGCTACGGGGACTGGGCCACGGCCCAGCGCTCCACCCAGGCCGCGCACCTGGGGGAGGGCCGTGGGGCGGAGGCGGTGCGGCTGTGGGCCGCCAGGAGCCGGGCCTCACTGCTCGTGGAGGGGTCCGGCCTCGGGGCGCTGCGGTGGCTCCTCCTGGCCACCCCCGGCCTCCCGGCCCCGGCCTGGCTGGCCCCCGCTCCCGACTGACCGCGGGGCGGTGGCGGCGGCCGGTCCGCCCTACTTGTCGACGTCGCCGACCACGAAGAAGACGCTGCCCAGGATGGCGATGAGGTCCGGGAGCAGGTTCCCGGGGAGCATGGCCGGCAGCACGCTGACGTTGTTGAACGACGCCGTGCGCATCCGCAGCCGATAGGGAAACTTGCGGCCGTCGCCCACCAGGTAGTAGCCCATCAGCCCCAGCGGGTTCTCCGTCCTCACGTACACCTCGCCCTCCGGGAGCTTGATGTTCTTGGGGAGCTTCTCGGCGATGTAGGACCCCGGCGGGATCCGGTCCATGCACTGCTCGATGATCTTGCAGGACTCCCACATGCGCTGGACGAGGACCCAGAGCCGGTCGTAGCAGTCCCCGGTCTTGCCGATGGGGACCTCGAACTCCACCTCGCCGTACTTCTCGTACGGCTCGTCCTTGCGGGGGTCCATCGGGACCCCCGAGGCCTGGAGGACCGGGCCCGAGCACCCGTACGCGGTGGCCACCTGGGGGGGGAGGACGCCCACGTTCTTCGTCCGGGCGTGGATGATCTCGTTGCCCATGATCAGGTTCTCGAAGTCCCGGAGCTTCCGGCGAACCCAGCCGAGGACCTCGGCGGACCGCTCCAGGAACCCCCTGGGCAGGTCGTCCTTCAGCCCCCCCACCCGCGCGTAGGAGTGGTGCATCCGGGCGCCGGTGGCCGCCTCCATCAGCCCCTGGATCATCTCCCGCTCCCGGAAGGCGTAGAACATCGGCGTCATCGCGCCGAGCTCCAGCGGGAAGGAGCCGGTGAACATGAGGTGGTTCAGGATCCTGTTCCACTCGGCCATCATCGTGCGGATCCACTGGGCCCGGTCCGGGACCTCGATCCCGGCCAGGCGCTCCACGGCGATCACCCAGCCGAGCTCGTTGTTGAACGCCGAGAGCCAGTCGTGCCGGTTCATGAGGACCAGCACCTGGCGGGGGTCTCGATGCTCGGCGAGCTTCTCAGCGGCCCGATGCATGTATCCGATCACCGGCTCGGCCCTGGCGATGACCTCGCCGTCGAGCTCCAGGACGATCCGGAGGACCCCGTGCGTGGAGGGATGCTGGGGCCCGATGTTGAGGGTCATCTCCTCGGTGCGGAGACCCCCCTCGGACTCGACGGCGATGTCGATCCCGCCGCCCCGCACCATCCACGCCTCGGTCTCGCGGCCGAACGCGACCCGTTCCCCGCCGTCCACGGCTCTATCCTGCCAGATGCGCCGTCCCCCCGCCGGGTGGCCCGGGCGGGGGCGAGCGGCGGGAGCTAGGCGCGGCGCGTCCGGTCGGGGGTCCCGATGTCGGGCCCCCCCTCGATGCTCTCTGTCGACTCCGACCTCGAGACCGCCTCCAGGGCCTCGCCCACCGCACGGCCGGAGGCGTCGTGGAGGGCGACGTCGCCCAGCGACAGGATCCCGACCAGCTCGTCCCCCTTCATCACGGGGAGCCGGCGGATCCGGTGCTCCGCCATCAGCTCACGGGCCTCGGCGAGCCTCATGTCGGGCGTCACCGTGACCGGGGACCGGGTGGCGATCTCTCCCAGCGTGACCTGGGTCGGGTCCCTGCGCTCCGCCAGGACCCTGAGCGCCAGGTCGCGGTCGGTGACCAGGCCGAGGAGCCCCCCGTCCTCGGCCACGGGGATCACCCCGACGTCGAGCTGCTTCATGAGCCCGGCCGCGTCGGCCGCGGTCATGCCCGGCGTGGCTGTCTGCGGCGACTCGGTCATGGCGTGGCGTACGAGGACGGCCATCGCGATCACTCCCTCGGGCTCTCTACCGAAGTCCTGGCGATGTGATACCCGGCGCCCGGACCGCCCATGCCGATGCCCGGATCGCCCGGGCGCGGGCCGCCTAGGAGGACGGCTCCCCTCCCCGCCGGCCGGCCACCCGCCAGGCCGCCGGGAGCAGGCCGGCCGCCACGAGCAGCTTCAGGGCGTCGCCCACCACGAAGGGGCGCAGCCCGTACTCGAGGCCCGTCTCCAGGGGCACGTCGAGCGCGGCCATCAGCCACGGCACGCCGAACGCGTAGATCACGACGTTCCCCAGGAACATCGCTCCGATCGCGCTCCGCACCGAGCGATCCCATCCCCGCCGGGACAGCCATCCGGTGAGCGCCGCGGCCACCAGGAACCCCCACAGGTATCCGCCGGTCGCCGAGCCGAGGCCGAGGATCTCCCAACCGTGACGACCCTCCGCGAAGAAGGGGAGCCCCACGGCGCCCTCGAGCAGGTACAGGCCCACGGCACCGACGCCCATCCCCACCCCCAACCCCGCCCCGGCCCGCAGGACGCCGAGGGTCTGCCCGGTGATGGGAACCGGGGTGAACGGCAGCCTGATCGAGACCTGCGCCAGCCCGGCTATCAACAGGCTCGCCCCCACCACGACCACGGCCTGGTAGGCGAGACGCGCGCCGGCGCGCTCGCGGGGCGGGGCTATGGCCTGTGCTAAAGACGTCATCCTGCAGCCCTCCTGCTCGTTCCGTCGTCGGTCGGCAGGAGCCTAGCGACCCGCGATCGGCGGTGCACCGGCCTGCTACGGTTCACCCGACCGTGGACTTCTCCATCCCCGACGAGTACGCCGAGATGGTCTCGACGTTCCGCGCCTTCCTCGACCGCGAGGTCCGGCCGGTGGAGGAGGCCTTCCTGCGCGAGCTCCAGGAGGACGAGCTCACCCCCCAGATGAAGGAGGCGGGGCTCGGTCTCAGACGGAGGTCGGCCGAGCTCGGGTTCTACGCAGCGCACATGCCCGAGGAGGTGGGCGGGTGGGGGCTCTCCAACCTCGGCTACACGCTGCTGGTCGAGGCGGGGGCCAGCACGGGTCTCCGGTTCGCCACCTTCGTGCTGGGCCCGCCCAACCCGGAGTCGCCGAACCCCATCCTCATGGACCTCCCTCTAGAGGTCCGGGACCGGCACGTGCCGCCGCTCGTGCGCGGGGAGACGACGATGTGCTTCGCGCTCACCGAGCCGGAGGCCGGGTCCGACGCCCAGGCCATCCGGACCACAGCCGTGCGGGACGGCGACGCCTGGGTCCTGAACGGCCGCAAGCACTTCATCACGAACGGGGCGAACGCCGACGTGGCCGTGATCTTCGCCGCCAACGACCGGGAGAAGCGGGCGAACGGGGGGATCACGGCGTTCCTGGTCGAGCGGGGGACCCCAGGCCTCACCGTCGGCAAGCAGCAGCGGACGCTGGCCGGCGACACGAACCAGGCCGAGCTGGTGCTGGAGGACTGCCGGGTCCCGCCGGAGCACGTGATCGGGGAGGTCGGGTTCGGGTTCCAGTCCGCGATGAAGTTCCTGAACTCCGGCCGGGCCTACATCGGCGCGATGTGCGTGGGGATCGCCGACCACCTGATCCGCATCTCGGTCGAGCAGGCCCGGAACCGGGAGGCGTTCGGCCGGCCGATCGGCAAGTACCAGGCCATCCAGTGGATGCTCGCCGACTCCGCGGTCGAGGTCCACGCCGCGAGGCTCATGACCTACCACCTCGCGTGGCTGGTCGACCGGGGCGACTACCCCATCAGGGAGTCGTCCATGGTGAAGCTGAACAACACCGAGATGGTCGGGCGGGTCGCCGACAGGGCGGTGCAGGTCTTCGGGGGCATGGGGCTGCTCACCGAGGGTCCCGTGGAGCGCATCTTCCGTTGGGTTCGCATGCTCCGGATCGTCGAGGGCACCAGCGAGGTGCAGCGCCTGATCATCGCCCGGAGCCTCGGGCTGTAGGCCGGTGCGCCGGGGGCGACGGCGGGGACTGGTTGCCGCCGCCGCGGGCCTGGCCGCGGCGGCCGTCCTCTCGGCGTGCGACGCGGCCTCCCTGCGGGGCGAGCGGCCCTCCCTGGAACCGGGACAGGGACTGCTCGTGCTCCGCCAGGAGGTGAGGGGTGGGGGGCCGGTCCCCGACAGCACGTACATCCGCGTGGACGGGGGGACGGGGGTCGTCCTCCGGGAACGGATGGGCACGGGGGAGGTCGTCCGGGCGGTGTCCGGGGGGAGCTACGACGTGGTGAGCTGGCAGCAGGCGTGCGGCGGCTGCCCCGCGACGGACCGGTGCTCGGCGCGGTTGTCGGTCCGGCCTGAAGAGGAGCTCCGGGTGGTCGTCCTCCTCGGGCCGGACCCCGGCTGCTCCATCGTCACCGCCTGATCCCGGGCCGGCTCCCCGCCCGGGTCGTTCCCCCGGCCGGGGGACGGGCGTATCGTGCGGACATGCCGCACGGGACGCTCTCCGTGGGCGGGGTCCAGATCACGGCGCTCTGCGACCTGGAAGCTCCGTTCCCCCGGTCCCTGCCCGAGTCGTTCCCGGACGTGCCGCCGGAAGCATGGCCCGAGCTCCGGGACCTGCATCCGAGGACCGTGCACGGAGCCGACGGCTGGGCGTATCACGACCACTGCTACCTGGTCCGGGCGGCGGGCACCGTCCTGCTGTTCGACGCCGGGGTCGGCCCCCCGTCGTCGGTGTGCTCCCGGTGGATGCACCCGCCGGGGGGGCGGCTCCCCCTCGAGCTCGAGACGGCCGGGGTGCGGCCCGAGGACGTCGACGTCGTGGTGATGAGCCACCTGCACCTCGACCACATCGGGTGGACCGTGGCCGGGGAGGGCGACGAAGCGGTCCCCTTCTTCCCCAGGGCCCGGTACCTGGTCCAGCGGGCCGACCACGTGTCCTTCCAGGAGACGGCCGACGAGGACGACCGCGAGGCGTTCGAGCAGAGCATCCGCGTGCTGGAGAGGACGGGCCGCCTCGAGCTGCTGGACGGCGAGGCGACCCTGCTCGAGCAGGCCGCGGTGTTCCCGACCCCGGGACACACGCCCGGGTCGCAGAGCCTGGTCGTGGGCTCCGACGGCGAGAGGGCCCTGATCCTGGGGGACGTGGCCAACCACCCCTACCAGGTCACCCACCCCGAGTGGCGATCACGGTCCGACCAGGACCCCGATCGGGCGGCCCACACCCGCCGGGCCCTGTTTCAGCGGATCGAGACCCAGGGGCTGGTCTTCTCCACCGCGCACTTCCCGGAGCCCTTCGGCCGGGTCCTGGCGATGGACGAGCGCCGGTACTGGAGCCCGCTCCCCCGGGCCTGACCGTCCGGCTCGACCGAGCCGCGATACCCTCACCTCCGATGGCCGAAGGAAGCGACCGGCGACGGTCCGGCGAGCTCCGCAGGATCCCCTCCGTCGACGCCCTGCTCCGCTCCGAGCCCGGGCGCCGGGGCGCCGAGCGGTTCGGCCGGGCCGTGCTCCGCCAGGCGATCCGAGAGGTCCTGGCCGGGGCCCGGGCCGCGGCCGAGCGGGGGCGGGAGCCGCCCGACGAGGAGGTCCTCATGGCCCGGGCGGTGAACCTGGCCGCCCGGACCTCCTTCGGGCTGGCCAGGGTGATCAACGCGACCGGCGTGGTGCTGCACACGGGCCTGGGGCGGGCGCCCCTGCCCCGGGAGGCGGCCCGGGCCGCGGCCGCCGCCGCGCGAGGCTACGCGGACCTGGAGGTGGACCGGGAGACGGGTCGCCGGGGCCGCCGCTCGACCCGGGCCGAGGCCCTGCTCACCGCGCTCACCGGAGCCGAGGCGGCCCTGGTCGTGAACAACAACGCGGCCGCCCTCCTCCTGGCCCTGGCCGCGCTGGCCCGGGGCAAGCAGGTCCTGGTCTCCAGGGGCGAGC